>CAZEAX010000073.1:0-13953 GCA_964510405.1 uncultured Streptomyces sp.
CGGGCGCCACCGTGATCTGCACCGGTTGATTCGCCGGGGTTTCCCGCAAGACATCGCCGACCTCGCGGGCCATCTGGCTCAAATCGAAATCCTGCCGGCGCATCTGCTGGCGGGAAATACGCGACAGGCGCAAAAGATCGTCGATCAGCCGGCCCATGCGCTCGGCGCCCGCCTGGATTTTGGCGAGGTAATCGAGTGTCGCAGGGTCGAAATTGCGGTCATTCGCCTGCAGCGCGAGCGCGCTGAAGCCGCTGATCGCGCGCAGCGGGGCGCGCAAGTCGTGCGACACCGAATAGCTGAACGCATCGAGTTCCTTGTTCGCGCGCTCGAGTTCGCGCGTGCGCTCAGCAACGCGGTTTTCCAGTTCATCGTTGAGGCGCTTCAGTTCCTGCTCGGCTATCTTGCGGCGGGTGATGTCCATCAGAATCGCGCAGCGCTGCACCACTTCACCCGCCTCGTTGCGGATCGCGCTGACCGACAACAATTCGCAATACAGCTCGCCGTTCTTGCGCCGGTCCCACACTTCGCCCTGCCAGTGCCCCGTCGCCTCGACCGCCGCCCACATCTCGTCGTACACGTGCTGCTCCTGCCGCGGCGCGTAATGCAGGCGCGGGTACTTGCCGACGATGTCCTGCGCCTCGTAGCCGGTGATCTGGGTGAACGCGGCGTTGACGACGATGACCTTGTTGTCGCGGTCGGTGATGATGATGCCTTCGGCGGCGGTATCGAAAACGCCAGCCGCGAGCCGCAACTGCGCCTCCGCGCGCTTGGCCGCGGTGATGTCGCGGATGACGGTGGCCGCGTGGGTGATTGCACCGTCGGGCGCTCTGACGGGCGACACGCTGATCGAAACCGGAATGCGGCGCCCGTCCTTGGCGATGTTGACCCCGTCGTACGCGGGTTGCAGCCGGCCTTCACTCAGGGCCTGCTGGTTGTGTTCGAAATAGGGCACGCGCTCCGGCGGAATGATGAGCTTCATATTGCGGCCGATCGCCTCGTCGGCGGTGTACCCGAACAGTTTCTCGGCGCCCGCGTTCCACGACAGGATGGTGCCGTCGAGCGTGCGGCTGATAATGGCGTCCTGCGACGATTCGACGATCGCGGCCAGCCGCGCGCGCGCCTCCTCCGCGAGTTTTTGCCGCGTGATGTCGTCCATGACCGTGATGACATGGGTACGCCGGCCGTCGGGCGCGCTGATGGCCGACGCGGATAGACTTACCCATATGATCTGCCCGTCCTTGCGCACATAGCGCTTTTCCCGCGAGACGGTCGCGTAATCGTCGCGCAGCAGCAGCTCGTTGTTGCGAATACTCAAAGCGCGGTCCTCGGGCAGAGTGATGTCCAAGGAAGTCATTTGCAGAAGCTCTTCCCGCGTGTAGCCGAGCATGTCGCAAAACTTCTGATTTACGCGCAGCCAGCGCGGCTTGCGCGGATCGATGTCGCGCATCGCCATGCCCACCGCCGCTTGCTCGAACGCCGCGCGAAACCTCAATTCGCTCGCCTCGATCGCCACCTCGGCCTGCCTGCGCTCGGTGATGTCGCGCATAATGGTCGCGGTGCCGATGACTTTTCCGCTCGCATCCATGATCGGTGAGCCGCTGAGCGAAACATCTATCCGCCGGCCGTCCCTGGCGACGCGCACGGTTTCATAGCTCGGCACGGGACTGCCCGCCGCGAGCAGCCGGCGATTCTCGTCGGATTCGTGCCGGCGGTCCGGTGGAGTTACTTTAACGTCGCGCCCCACGGCCTCCGCCGCAGAGTAGCCGAGCAGGCATTCCGCCGCCCTGTTCCACGACGTCACGATACCGTCGAGCGTGCGGCCGATGATGGCGTCGTTGGCGCTCTCGACGATCGCCGCGAGCCGCGCGCGCGCCTCTTCCGCACGTTTGCGTTCGCTGATGTCGCGCGCGATGGTCGCCGTGCCGGCGACGTTGCCGTCTCCGTCCAACACCGGCGACACGCTGAGCGACACGTCGATCCGGCGGCCGTCCTTGCCGACGCCGACGGTCTCGTAACTCAGCACCGATTTGCCGGCGCATACAAGCTCGCGGCGGCGCGCAACTTCGTCGCGAAATTCCGGCGGGGTCAACAAAAAAACCTGCCGCCCGATCGCCTCGGCTGCGGTATAACCGTACAGGCGCTCGGCGGCCGCGTTCCACGACACGATTTTGCCCGCGAGATCGCGGCCGATGATGGCATCGTTCGAGTTTTCCACGATCGCCGCCAGCCGCGCGCGCGCTTCCTCCGCGCGCTGGCGCTCGCTGTTGTCGCGCGCAATCGCCGACATGCCGATAACGATGCCGTTGCTGTCTTTCAGCGGAAACACGCTGAGCGAGAGGTTGAGGCGCCGCCCGTCCTTGGCGATGCGGACCGTTTCATAACTCGGCACCGCCCTCCCCAGACTGATCAACTCCCGGTTCGCATCGATTTCCGACGCCTGGTCCGGCCCGAAAATCTCGGCCATGTTGCGGCCGACCGCCTCCGCCGCCGAATAGCCGAACAGCTTTTCGGCGGCGGGATTCCAGCTGATCACGGTGCCGTCGAGCGCGCGGCCCACGATGGCGTCGTTCGAGTTCGCAACGATCGCCGCGAAATGCTCGCGCTCCGCGCCGGCGCGCTTGCGCTCGGTGATGTCCCGCGACGAATTGAACAGCACCGTCTTGCCGTCGAGTTCGAGCGGATGGCCCGTGACCTCGACGTCGACGATGCTGCCGTCGCGTCGCCGGTGCTGCGTTTCAAACAGCGCGAGCTGGCGGCCCGCCAGCTGCCGCTCGATGACGCTTCTCAATTCGCTGTCATCCCACTTCGCATCCCATGTGCGAACGTTGCGGCCGAGCAGTTCATCCCGCGTATAGCCGAGCATCGCGGCGAAAGAATCGCTCAATTCCAGAAGATTGCCCCGGTCGTCCAGTATATGCACGCCGTCGCTCGCGTTGCGCAGAAACTGCTGGTTGCGGTTGCTGGCGCGCGCAAGCGCGTCCCGCGCCTGCAACTGGATCTGCCACGACCGGTACATGAGCGTCGACGCCGTCAAAATGACGAGAATGACAATCAGCGCAAGCGCCGCGATTTTCAATGCCTCGTTCCGCCAGGCGGCGACATTATCTTCGGTACCTATGCCGACGATGACGTACAGCGGATAGCTGGATATTTTGCGATAAGCGTTCAGCCGTTCAATGTTGTCCAGCGCGGTGACCGCAACGTAACTGCCGGCGCGCGGATTCGCGCGCACAACCTCGGCCAGCCGGCGTGACACGTTGGTGCTGCCCGGCGCAGCGCTTTTCTGTGCCTCCGGGTAGCGGGCGATGAGACTCAGCGTGTCGGTGCGCAGCGAGACCGCGCCGTGTGCACCGAGATCCATCGTGGAGAACAGCCTGGCAAAATGGTCGGTCGGAATCACCGCATAGACGATCCCGGCGAACGAACCGTCGGCGCGGTTGACGCGGCGCGCGAATATCATGACCGTTTTGCGGGTCAGCCGCGAAGTCAGCGGCCCGTCGATGACCAGTCCCGCGTCTTTATCGTCGCGCAAGCGGGCAAAGTACTCGCGGTCCCCGATGCTGACACCCGCCCGGTCCGCCACGCCGAGCCCGTACTGGATCCCCCCGCCGGCATCGGTCACGCGCAGCGCGTCGAGCTCGGGCATCAGCGATTGCTGATGGGTAAGGAAGGCATTCAGGGATTTCGCGTCGATGCCGCCGGCGGCAAGCTGGCCGTCGGTCATGAGCTGCGCGGCGCGCAGGGACAAGTCCGTCTTGTCGATAATCCCGTCTATCGTCTGTTCGAGCAGCAGCGCCAGATTGTGCGTGGTCACCGCGACGCGTTCGTGGGCGCGCAGCCGGCTCTCGTAAATCGACATGCCGGTCAGGGCGACGATCAGGACTATGACGGCAACGACACCGGCCGCCGCTGAGCGCATCAGCGTGGCGGGCCCCCTCGACTGCCGGGGCGGCGGATTCTGCGGCTGAACGGCTTTCATATTCAATTCTATTCGGGATACGCTGGCACGTTTCGGCTCCCGCGCGGCGATCAAGCCACGCGCGCAATTTGCAGGCCGATCCTCCGGTGGACTCGATCCGAAAGCTATCATCACATGAATCGCGAACGGGCGCTTTGCGGTTTATCAGCGCCGTTTACGCGTCACGCGGTTCACGCGCGAAACCAATTTAAAACTATCGGCAGAACCGGCGAATACTTTAGGGTAATCTCGCGGACGGCGGCACGGCGTGGTTATCTGGGTTTCACGCCGCCGCTACCGGTGCACCCGCGCGCCGCAAAATCCAGCCGATCTTTACGTTAACATGCCGGTTCATCGCACATTGGCGAAAGCCGGAGGGGTTCATGGATCTGGAATTGACCGGCAAGGTCGCGATAGTCGGCGGCGCGAGCAAGGGACTGGGGCGGGCGTGCGCCGAAGCGCTGGCCGCGGAAGGCGCGAAAGTCGTGGTGTGCAGCCGCACCGCCGCCGATCTCGAACGCGCCGCGCAGGAGATCGGGGAGAAAACCGGCGCGGACGTCTACGCTTACGCCGGCGACCTCGAGCAGCATGCGACGATACAGGCGCTGGTCACGGCCGCCGTCAAGCGCTACGGGCGACTCGACATACTCGTGAACAATTCGGGCGGGCCGCCGCTCGCCAAATCGCTGACCGCAACCGAGGAACAATGGGCAACCGCGGTGCAGCGTTCGCTGCTTTACTTCGCGCGGATGTCGCGCGAAGCAGTTCCGCATTTAAAGAAACAGGGCGGCGGACGCATCATCAACATCCTCGCGAGCACGGTGTACCAGCCGATCCCGAATCTCGCGCTCTCGGGCGCAACCCGCATGGGAGTGGTCGCTTTCGCGAAGAGCCTCGCCGAGGAAGTCGGCCGCGACGGCATCCTCGTCAACAATGTATGTCCCGGTTCGCTCCTGAGCGAACGCATGCTCGGCAACGTGACGGCGCGCGCGAAAGAACTCGGCATCACACTTGAAGCAGCCCTCGCCCAGCGCGCGGAGGAAACCTCCATCGGGCGCATCGGCGACCCGCGCGAACTCGCGAATCTCGTCGCGTTCCTCGCGTCGGGCAAGGCAAGCTACATCACCGGCACCACCATCCGCGTCGACGGCGGGCTCGTGCGCTCGGTGATGTAGCGGGCGGCGATGCGCAGACCCCTGGTTTCGATCTTGCCGCTCGCGTTGATGGCGCAGTGCACCGTCACTTACGCGCAAACCGCGTACCCGGCCAAACCGGTCCGCATCATTTCGATATTCGCGCCGGGCGGCGGCAACGACGTGATCTGCCGGCTCGTCGCGCAGAAACTGACCGAACGCCTGAAGCAGCAGGTGATCGTCGAGAACCGCGTCGGTGCGAACGGCATCATCGGCAGCGAAGCGACGGCGCGCTCCGCGCCCGACGGTTACACGTTCACGCTGATTCCGAGCGGCCACGCCGTCAATGCCAGCATGTATCGCAAGTTGCCGTTCGATTCGGTAAAGGATTTCACCACGATCACGCTCGCCGGCACGAGTCCGCTCGTGCTCGCCGTGCATCCGTCGCTGCCCGCACGCAACGTCAAAGAGCTGATTGCGCTCGCCAGGGCCAGGCCCGGCCAGCTCACCTATGTGTCGTCGGGAATCGGCGCTTCAGGCCATCTGGCCGGCGCGCTCTTTGAATCGATGACCGGCACGACGATGTCGCACGTGCCGTACAAAGGCATGTCGCTCGCCGTCTCCGACCTGATGGGCGGACAGGTGTCGATGACGTTCGGCACGAGCCTGTCCGTGATTCCGCATGTGCGCACGGGCCGCTTGCGCGCGCTCGCCACCACCGGCGCGCAGCGCTCACCCGCCTTGCCGGATCTGCCGACCGTCGCGGAGAGCGGTGTACCCGGTTATGAAGCAGGCCTCTGGTACGGCTTTGTCGGGCCTGCGAACATGCCACCGGACATCGTGCAGAAGCTCAGCTCGGAAATCGGCGCGGTGCTGGCGCAGCCCGACACGCGCGAGAAGCTCGCGAGCCAGGGACTCGACCCGCGATCAAGCACGCCGGATGAATTCGCACGCCTGCTCGTTGCCGATATCGCACGCTGGCAAAAGGTCGTGCAGAAACTGGGCTTACACGCCGACTGATCGACCGCGCAGGATCATGCCGCGGCGTCAGCGCCGAGCACGCTCTCCGGCACGAATTTCTTGAGCCAGCGCTTGCGCAGGATCAGGCCTTCCTGCCAGACCGCTTCGATATTGGGCACGGTTGACGCCCTCACCGCCGGCGCCGCCTGCAACGCGTCGCGCCACGCCATGAGTTGCGGAAACTTCTCGATCATGCCCAGCGGCTTTATCCGGTCCATGAAAGTGTAACGCTGCAAAAACGGCGCATACGCGGCATCGACCAGCGAGAACTTCGGTCCGTTGAAGTACGGCCCGGCGTTGCCGCGCATGGCGAGCGCAGCGTCGAGCTTCGAAAAGGGATCGGAGATTTTCGCGGTGCGCGCGGCGAATTCTTCTTCCGAATCCGCATACGCGGTGTTCGAAATGGCCGAGGCGAACGTCGTCACGTAATCGGTCCACGCGCGATTGCGCGCCCGCGCGAGCGGATCCTCGGGGTGCAGCCGCGGCGCGACCGTTTCGTCGAGATATTCGGCGATCGCGTTCGACTCGAACAGCGCGTCCTTGCCGTCGATCTGCAGCACCGGCACTTTCGAATGCGGCGAAATCGCGCGAAACCAGTCGGGCCGGTGATCGCGGTCGATGTAGGTAATTTCGTACGGCACGTTCTTCGCGCGCAGCACGATCGCGGCGCGCTGCACCCACGGGCACGTCTTGAAACTGCACAGCCTGAATTGCGACGCCATGTGATCTCCTCGATTAATCGCTATGCGACGAAAAATTTAGTGTAATGGTCGTAAATATTGTCGGGCATCTCTTCCTGCATGTAGTGGCCGCACGGCAGCGGCTCCCACGTCGCGATGTTGGTCGCGTAATTTTTCCAGATGTTCAGAAATTCATTCGCGCGCTCGGGCGGATGGCCGCGCGCGCCCCACAGGAGCAGGAGCGGCATCGCGAGCTTCTTGTCCTTGTCCGCGGTGTCCATCTCGTAATCGCAGGTCGCGGTGGCGCGGTAGTCGCGGCACGAGCCCGTGATCGTTTTCAGGGTATAGCAGCGCACGTACTCGGCGAGCGCGGTGTCGGTGAGGAAGCCCAGGCCCGTGCGGCCGCGGATCACCATGCGGGTCGTCAGAAAATATTCGGCCGGCACGGCGCTGATCATGCGCTCGGGAAACGGCTCGGGCTGCGCCATGAAACTCCAGTGCCACGTGCCGACCGCCCAGTTCTTCGTCGTGTGCGTCCACACGTAATGATTGGGCAGGATATCCATCAGGCACACTTTCAGGATGCGCTCGGGATGATCCACGCACATGCGGTGCACCGTGCGCCCGCCGCGATCGTGGCCGGCGACGAAAAATTTGTCGTAGCCCAACTGGTCCATGATTTCCAGTATGTCCTCGCTCATCGCGCGAAAACTGAAATTCACGTTGTCGGGACCGGCCTCGGGCAGCGAGCTGTCGCCGTAGCCGCGCAGATCGGGAAGTATCACGTGATAATGCCTGGCCAGCCGCGCTGCGATCTTGTACCAGCACGTATGGTTCTGCGGGTTGCCGTGCACGAGCAGGAGCGGCGGCCCCGAACCGCCGTGACGCAGCCGGATGACCGCGCCTTTCGTACGGACGTCGAGATGCGCGAAATCCGGAAAGTGCGCGGCGACGTCAGCGCTGCCCCAACGCGTCGGATCGCGTATATAGTCGTCGGCGCACGCGGTGGCCATCACGCTCAAGCCGGCAGGTTGCTTGCCCATTTTTTCTCCGTCGAATTGAACCGCAAGGTTGCGAGCAATTTTTTGATTGTGTATGTTCGCTTTATAACACGCATTTCACCGCAAGATAAAATCTCCGGAGCGAGAACAATGAAGCGAGCGCGCGTTGCATTCCAGATCGTGACTGCGATATGTTTGAGCATCGCAGCGCAAGCCGGCATCGCGCAATCTTTTCCGACCAAACCGATCCGCATCGTCGTGCCCTTTGCGCCGGGCGGCGCGAACGACATCATCGCGCGCGTGGTGAGCCAGCGCATGGCGGAACCGCTGGGCCAACAGGTCATCGTCGACAATCGCGGCGGCGCCGGCGGCGCGCTCGGCGCGGAACAGGTCGTGCGCGCTCCCGCCGACGGCTACACGCTCCTGCTCGCGAATCCGGGACCCAACGCGATCAATCCCGTGCTGCAACCGAAAACGCCGTACGATCCGATCAGGGATTTTTCGATGATCACGCTGATGGCGGTATCGCCGCAGGTCCTGGTGATCCATCCGTCGCTGCCGGTACGTTCGGCAAAGGAACTGGTGGCGCTCGCCAAAGCACGGCCGGGCCAGATCAACTACGGCTCGTCCGGGATCGGCGCCATTACCCATCTCGCGATGGAATTTTTCAAAACGCGCACGGGTACCGACATGGTGCACATCCCGTACCAGGGAGCGAACCTCGCGCTGACCGGATTGATCGGCGGGCAGACCTCGACGATGTTTGCGGCGCTCGGTTCCATTACGTCGATGCTGGGCACGAAAAAGATCATAGCGATCGGCGTGGCGGCCACCGCGCGCACGCCGCTCCTGCCCGGCGTGGCGACGATTGCCGAAAGCGGCATCAAGGATTTCGAAGTCGTGAACTGGTTCGGTATCGTCGGGCCGGCGAACATGCCGCGGTCGGTGATCGACCGCCTGAATCAGGCGATCGTTCGAGTCGTGCAGGCGCCCGACACCCGCGAGCGGTTTTCAGCGCTGGGGTTCGAGTCGCGCGGCACCACGCCCGAGGATTTCGAACGCCATATCAAGTCCGAACTCGCGCGCTGGAGCGGCGTCATCAAGGCGCAGGGGATCAAACCCGAGTAGCGAAGCGCGAATACCTGCCGCGCGTTATGTACGGCGGCACCTGCTATTTGGAAGGCGCCGGCATCAGCGCCTGCTCGAGCGCGCCCAGCGCGTCTTGAACCCGTATACGCACGTCCGGCATACAGTCGGCCGACAATCCCGCTTCCAGCCAGATCACCGGATCCACCCGCCGGCCCCAGCTCTCGATCGCCTCGGACACGAATTCCGCTTCGGCAAACAGCGTGGCGATATGCAGTATCGACGCATCTCCCGCGGCCGTCCCGCCCGCCACGAGCGGTGCCTGATGGTGGCGCACCGCCGCTTCTACTTGCGGCGAAATATTCCATGCCGCCAGCAGTTCCGCGCCGACGTCCGTATAGTCGAAACCCAGCATGTCCCGCTCCACCCGATGCAGCGGCTCGCCGGTCTCGCGGGACCGCAGCAGCGCCTGTTGCGCGGCATGCGGCATGCCCAGATACATGACGAGGTGCCCGATATCGCCGAGCAGTCCTTCGACGAACGAGCGTTCGCCGTCGAACCGGCGGTTTTGCCGCGCCAGCGCGCGCGCGACCAGCGCGCGATACGCGTTCAGCCGCCAGAACTTTCGCATGTCCATCAGACCCGGCGAGATGCCGCGGAAAGCCGTGGCCATCGACGTTACCAGCAGCAGATGCTTGACTTGTTCCGTACCGAGCACGGACAGCGCAAGCCCGACCGAGTCGAGCGTGCCGCGCACCGAGTAGTACGTGCTGTTCGCCAGACATAGCAGGCGGCTCGTCAGGCCGGCGTCGCTCGATATTTCGCGCTCGACCGCGAATAGCGGCGCATCGGGACGCTCGATGACCGACTTCACCCGGAAATATATCGCGGGCAGCGAGGGCAGATCGTCGATGCGTCTGACCAGTTCGGCGGGAGAATTCGCGAGCAATTCTGTTTTTTCGGCGATCAACATCGCAACTCCGTGGGGAATTCACCGGCGGCACACCGGCGGATCCTGGCGGACCCCGTCCGCGCAAACCGCAAGCGACCATGTCGCAATATCGGCGCGCGGTGCGCCCGACTTTAGTTCCGCGGCCGGTTTGCCGGCCGGCGCCGGGGGACTTCACACGACGCCGTTTTTCAAATCCGCTTCGCCGCGCCACAGGCGGCCCAGGTTTTCGAGCAGGAGGTCGATCACGTTGTCTTCGTAACGGCGGGTTTCGCCGGCGGTGTGGGGCGTGATGAAAACGTTGGGCGCATTCCACAAGGTGGCAATCGCCGGCAGCGGCTCCTCCCACGCGCAATCGACCGCGGCGCCAGCGATGCCGCCGTTCGCGAGCGCGGCCGCCAGCGCCGGCTCGTCGACCACGCGGCCACGCGCGACGTTGATCAGATAAGCCGACGGCCGCATCGCCGCGAGTGCTGCCGCATCGATCAGCCTCTCGGTTTGCGGCGTCAAGGGACAGGTCAGCGCGACAAAATCGGCTTCGGGCAATACGTCGTGCAGTTGCGCTTGCGCGACGACCGCGTCCGCGGCGCCGTTGCCGGTCGAGATATCGCGTTTGATGCCGATCACGCGCATGTCGAACGCCTTGGCGAGAGCGGCGAGGCGGGAGCCGATGCGGCCCATGCCAACGATGACGAGCGTTTTGCCGCCGAGTTCGTCCTCGCGTTTCGCGATCTCCGAAATCATGCCGCGCCATAGCCGCGCGGTTTGATTGTCGCGCGCCTGCGGCAACTGGCGCGCGAGTGCGAGGATCAGCGCAATCGCGTGCTCGGCCACGGCGCGTTCGTTCGCGCCCTGCGCACTTGCCAGCCGGATACCGGCGGCACGCAACGCGTCACGCGAATACTGGTCGAGGCCTGCGCTGATCGACTGGATGAAAACGAGCCTGGGCGCTTGCGCGATCAGCTCGTTGCGCCACAACCCCGAAACCAGCAGCACGTCGGCCTCCACTATGCGGCTTGCAAGTTCGTCCAGGCTGCGGACTTCAAAGGCGTTGACACCGGTGTTGCGCAATGCGAAGCGCTCGGCCATCCGGTAGGCGACATGCGCAAAGCAGATCGTGAGCCGGTCTTTCGCGGGTAAAGTTCGTGCAGCCATGCGGTTCAGGCTCCGTCGGATTCCAGAGTGCGCAGGTTATCATTTTTTCAATGCGCATCCCGGGCGGGCGCGCGCAGGCGCATGCTACGATATTGCAAATGAGCTGCGCCCGGACCTTGCGGGCCGCAAATTTTCCGCGTCATCAACCAGGAGACTACCGCCATGATTCATGTGATCGCCGTTATCACCGCCAAGCCGGGCATGCGTGAAAGCATATTGCAGGCGTTTCGCGCAAACGTGCCCGCAGTCAAGGCGGAAGCCGGATGCATCGAGTACGGCGCAGCCGTCGATCTCGAGGACGGCCCTGCGTTTCAGACAAAATACGGGCCCGACACATTCCTCGCGATCGAGAAGTGGGAAAACCTCGCGGCATTAAAAGCGCATGCCGCGGCGCCCCACATGGCGGCGTACGGCGCGAAGACCAGGGAAATGATCGCGAGCCGCGCGGTCCACATACTGTCGCCCGCCTGACCTGGCACATATTGCGGTGCAGCGCCCGTACGCGCGCGCCGCAATTTCGGGTCGCGCATGAACCGCCCGCGATAGGAGTAATCTAACCGTTAACGCGGTTACCGGATGAAGGCCCGCCATGGCGCTTAAATCATTTGACGGAGTCTGCTGCACGCTGATTCATGTGGTCGCGTTCGGCGCTGCCGCGTGGAGCGTCTATTTGTTCCTCGGCACGTCGTTTGAAAACGTGCTCACCGCTTTCGAATTGCTGGGCGTGGCGTTGGCGCTCGAAGCGGTGGCCGCCGTGATCGGTCGCGACAAGACGGCGCACCCATGAGATCCGCCGCGGCAGCGGACCGCCGCGCCTAGTGCGTAAGCGACGCTTCGATTTCTGAAAAAGTCCGCGCGACTTCGCTGGTCTGCAGCGCAACGCCCAGCTGGCGTGCGATCTGCGTGAGAGAAAACAACCCGCGCACCCGTTGCCGGCCGTTGGCGCCGGCATCGACCACGACCGCGTGCTGGCGCCCCGATTCCTTCAGCGTGGCGACGACATGCCCGACGCGGGCTTTGCGCACGTCCTCCAGATCAAGCACTTCCAGCTGATGCTGCGGCGTCATGATGTCGCGCACGACGATGTCCTGGTGCCGGCCGCCGCGCTGGGTGATGACCTGCAGCGGCTTTTCGCCCAGTATGTCGTTCGCCGTAATGAGACCCGCGACCGCGCGGGCGTCGTCCACGACCAACAGGAGGCGGATCCCGCGCTGGATCATGCGCCGGTTCGCTTCGTCGATGCTGTCGTCGGGCCGGATCAACACCGCGCTGACCCGCTCGAGGTCGGTCATCACGTTCAGTGCCGTGTCGTCGAGGCCGACTCTCTCGGGCAACACGTGTGCCGGTTGCGCGAACCCGGTGCCGGACAACAAAGTGGACAACGTCAACGCAGGGTAGGTCTTGAGCATAAGTCCCTCCGGTTCATGGTTGTCGGAAACCCGGGCGACGCCGGGCCCCGAAGTCCACAATATAAATTCCGAACCTTACGGCGAGCTTAAGGCGGAGTACTGGAGAAAAATCAGCGCCGCCGGCTCCCGCCCTCGGGGCCGGTCGCGCCGGCGGCCGGCTGGTAACCGGCGGCTGTCAGCGCATCGTCGATTTGCCGGCGGTAAAACCCTTTCGCCACGACCTTCGGCCCGACCTGCACGACCGGCATGCTCGCGCCCTTGCCCGCCGCCCACATGAAACGCTGCAAGTTGGCGAACGATTCCTCGACGTTGCGCTCGACGAACGGGATTTTCGATGCGATCAGATGCTCGCGCAGCGCCTGCGTGTACGGGCACCATGCGGTGCCGTAAAACACGACCTGGCCCGCAGGCACGCGGTGCGGGCCGTAATACCAGCGCGAGCCGAACAGTACGACCGCCATTACCGCAATGCCGTACCAGGCGCGCTTGTCGAACCACCACGCCGGCGCGTTGCGCAAGCTCCAGAAGCCTTCGCTCATATATTCCCCCTGAACGAGTCGCGACAATAATACTACGGCGACCGTCCACCCGGCTCGCGCCTAGTCGCGCGAGTGACGACGCAACAATACCGCGAGTTCGCCGACGTGCTGCCATTGCTCGCAGCGGCCGATCGCCTGCTCGATGGCGGCGCTGCCTGCGGGAGTGATAGTCGGCCCCGCGAGTTCGCGAAATTTTTCGCGTATTTCGGATTCCGTATAGGGATTCAGGCAATCGCCGCGCGGGGTATCGCAGCTATGCATGGTTTGCCGCCCGTCTTTCAGCGTCAGCGTGACGCGCGCGGGCTTTAAGCGCGGGGCGGCGGCAGTCAGCGCCGCATCTTCGCTGACGTGCACGCGATGCCTCAGCGCGACGATGGCGGGATTCTGCAATGCGGCATCGTTTAGCGAATTGAAACCGGTATCGCCGTTGACTATCAGCGCCGCCGCGGCGTGCGGCAGCGAATACTTCGACGCGAAATAATTCGGCGGGTCCGGATTGCGCATGGCCGCGGCGAACGCGAACGTCGCCACGTCAACGCGCTCGATCTCGTCCGGCCGCGGAGCGAGCTCGGCGAGCGCCGCCTCGAGCGCGTCGAGCGCGGCATAAATCGGATTGCAGCACGCGCGCAACCGGAACCAGTCGCGCGTGATCTCCCAGCGCGTGCCGAGCTCGGCGAGCAGACCCGCCGTCTTGAAGCCGTCGCCGACCAGGTTGCCGAGCGCTTCTTCGATCGCGTCGTCCTGCGCGGTGAATCCGGCGAGCGCCAGGTCGGGAACCAGCCCCGCCGCGAAGCCGCTCATGCCGCCCGCGACGTTCAGCGTCGTAGCACCATTGATCGCGTTGTTATAGCTGGGGGTCAGCACGAGCGTAGTTGCGATACGCATCGCCCGGCTGGTGTCGGCCGCGTCAAGCCCGCGCATGCGCGCGCCCGCGGCGGCCGCTCCCAGCAGCGCTGCCTGGCCGTTCTGATGCGCGAGCGGACGCGTGGTCATCGCCGCAGCCAGCCGCGCGCCGACGTCGTA
>CAZEAX010000074.1:0-13934 GCA_964510405.1 uncultured Streptomyces sp.
TTTCAGCGTCGATCCGGCCTGACGCTGCGCCGTAACGCCGTCGACTTCGTACGCGCGCGACAATTCGCCGCTCGAGCCGACCCACGCGAGCACCTCGCCCGTCGCATTGTCGAGAACGACCAGCGCGCCGTCCTCGACGTTGCGGCCGTCGAGCTCGAGCAGATGGCGCTGCAGGGTCTCCAGCGCGAACCGCTGCACGCGCGCGTCGAGCGTGCTCACGAGCCGCGTGCCCGGCTTCGACAGGAGGCGGCGCGCGAGGCGCGGCGCGTCGCCGTCGATTGTTCCCAGCAGCCGGTTCGAGCGCAGGCCCCGCGCCGCAATCACGGTCGCCGCCATACATGCGGCGTCATCATGTTCGAGCAGGAGACAGGCGCGACGCGCAACGGCGGTGGACGTGGCGTTCGGCGCGCGCACGAGCGCCGCCAGCAAGGCGCTCTCCACCCGGTCGAGTCCGATCGCGCGTTTGCCGAGCAGCGCGCGGGCCGCCGCGTCGACGCCTTCAAGTTCGCCGCGAAACGGCGTCAGGTTCAACCAGGCTTCGAGTATCTGATCTTTGGTCCATCTGCTTTCCAGCGCTTTCGCCTGCCGCAACTGCCGCCATTTGTCGATGACGTTGCGCCGTCCGCCGGTTTCCAGCTCGGGATTCAGATAAGCGGCGAGTTGCATCGTCAGCGTGCTGCCGCCGCGCCGTTCACCCGCGGCAGTCTGGCCGAACGCCGCGGCGACAGCGCGCCAGTCGATGCCTTTATGCGAGTAAAAATGCCGGTCCTCGGAAGCGAGCACCGTTGCAGTAAGCGCAGTCGACACATCAGTGAGCGGCGTCCATTCCCCGCGCCGGCGCGCGTAGTCGAGGCGCACGCGCGACAACGGTTCGCCGCGGCGATCGAGCAGCCACGCGTCGGAACCGCGCCATGCGTCGCGCACCGACTCGAAATCCGCAACCGGATACGGTGCAATGAAAAAAGATGCGAATGCCGCGGCCGCGAATGCGAGCGTGCCGGCGCAGAATATATTCAATCGGCTGTTCATGGCCCGACCGCGACCGTTGCGTTCGGAATCTCGCCGAACATCTCGGGCGAGTACATCGCTTCGACACGGGTCGCCGGCAGGTCGAACTTGCCGGCGTTGTTCAACCGCACGGTGTATTCGATCCTGAAGTGCCCCTTCGGCACGAATTCATAATAAGCGCGATACGCTTCATGCGTGCGCTCGATGAAGGCGGGCCACGCCCAACCTTCGCGCTTCTCGCCTTTCGTGAGCGAGCCCGCGTCGCGCCCGAGCCCCGAGCCGAGTATCGCGGCGCCGCTCGGGATCGGGTCGTCGATCACAACCCAGGTCATATCGCCTTGCGCGTCGATATCAAGCGTTACCCGGTACACGTCGCCGCGCGTATAGCCGCCCGCTTGCTTCTGCTCGACAGCGCTTATCGTACGTTTGATCGCGTAGCCGGTCGTAATCGGCGCAGTGAGCGGCAATGCGGCGCGCGATTGCACGATGGCCCACGGCGCGCCGCTGCCGTTGTGCTGCAGGCTCAACGTCTCGCGTGCGGCGGGCCATTCGAACTCGCGTGTCTGCCGCGCAGCACTGATATTCACCGGCACCGATTTCCCGCCGAGCCCGATCACGGTGCTGCCGGCAGCCGGAACCTTTTCGAACGCCTGTCCGAAACGCGCCATCGCCACGGTGCCCCACGCATTGGCGACGGTCGTCCCCCACTGTCCGCGTTTCTGCCGCGACAGCGAGCCGCGCACGAGACGCCCGATGTCTTCGCGCCAGCTTTCTTCGTTCAATACCGCGAGCAGCGCGCGGTTCGCATTGACATCGGACGACACCATGAGCCACCACAATGCGTCGCTGCGCTCGGTCGAGAACGTCATCACGGTGCCCTGGAAATTGAGCCGCCCGCGCAGCAGGCCGAGCGCATCCTTCAGGCGCTCGTCGCGCTTCGGCACGCCGTTCACCCGCTGCAGAATGCCGATCCAGTCGACCAGCGCGGAGGTCGGCCACAGCGCGGGATCGATCGTGATCGTATCGAGCATGGCGGCTTTGGCCCGATCGTGGCGCGCCAACGCTTCGATGGCCGCCAGTTTGCGTACCGTCAGGTCCGCGGTGGGCAACGCGCTGCCGCGCACGATGCGTCCGGTCGCAAACGCATCGAGGCCGGTCAACATCCGGTCGAGCGCCTCGTCGGGCCATACACGCCCGCTCGCGTCGGCGATCTGGACGAGATACGCCGTCAACGCATCGCTGCCCTGCATCCAGTCGGACGGGAAATAGCGCGCGAGCCCGTCGCGATCGAGATAATTCGGCACGCTCGCCGCAACGCTCTTCCACAATGCGTCGTCGTTGAGGCCGATGGCTTTCGACGTGCGCTGTTCGAGGCAGCTGTACGGATAGCGCGCGAAATATTCGCGCACGGCCGTCATCTCGCCCGCAAGCGTGCCCATCAAATCGACGCGGATGCCGCCGCGGCCGGGCACGGCGCCGGCCGGCCGTTCGACCGGAAACTCGAGACGCTTGTCGAGTTGGGCCAGCGTCGCCTGATAGACGCGGACCGGATGCACGGGAATCACGTTCTGCGTGACCTGCAATCGGTCGCGCGCGCCCCCATTGCTGTCGACCGCAACATCCCAATACAAACGCTCGAGATTGACCGGCACCTTCACCGGCAACGAAACGAGCTTCGCTTCATTCGCTGCGAGCGCGATCGTCTCCTTGCCCGTCGCCAGCGCCCTGCCGCGTTTGTCGTCGAGCGGCCGGTCGCGTTGCGTCCAGACGAAGCTTGCACTCAGCGGTTGGCCGGTCGTATTGCGCAGCGTGAACATCGCGCTGAATTCGTCCTGCTCGCGCACGACCGGCGGCAGTCCCGAAAACAGCATGAGGTCCTGGGTCGTGCGCACGGTCGCCCTGCCGTCGCCGAACTTGTCGGCGCCCGCATTGGCCACGGCGACAATGCGAAAGCCGGTGAGCGAGTCGTTGAGCGGAATATCCACGACCGCATGCCCTTGCGCGTCGAGCGCCACGCGGCCCTTCCACAAGAGCAGCGTGTCGAACAGTTCACGCGCGCCGGCACGCCCGCCGCCGCCGCCGGGCGGCGCGGCCTTCTTGCCGAAATGACGTTTGCCGATCACCTGCCCCTGCGCGGTGGCCGTCGTGACTTCGACCGGCCGCTCGCCGAGCATTGCATCGAGAATGTTCCACGATGCGTTGTCCATCAGCTCGAGCAGCCCTTCATCGACCGCCGCCAGCGCAATTTCACCGTTCGCAGCCGGCTTGCCCGCGCTATCGGTGACGTCGACCGCGACATGCGCAACGTCCCGCACGTGAAAAGTTGCGCGGTCCGGCGTGACTTTCACCTGCAGCGCGTAGTCGCGCCGTCCGACCTTGATTTCCGTCATGCCCAGCTTGTACGCGGGCTTGCTGAGATCGACGAGCGCAGTCGGGCGGGTGTCGCGTTCAACGGGCACCGAGTCCACGAGGCCGAGCCAGTAACCGATGCGATAAAAGAAACGCTTCAACCATGCGTACGGCCCCGGCATTTCCGGATCCACCCGCCCGCGCACGGCCAATGCGGAAACAAAAACATTCGGGCCGTAGTTGCCGAGCACCGGAACTTCGATCACCGGCGATTTCGCGTCGAGCTTGACGACCTGCTGCGCGAGCACGCCTTCGCGCTCGACCGTCACCAGTACCGTCGCTTCGCGGAACGGCATGCGCACCTGGAACTTCGCCGTCTCGCCCGGCTCGTAGCGCTTTTTCTCCGGAATGAGATCGATGCGATCGTTGTTCGCGGGCTCGAACCACCAGTCGTCGTCGCCGCGCACCCAGACCCCGGCCGTCGCAAGGGATTCTCTGCCGGCGTCGTCTTTTGCGCGCGCAAGCAGGATGAGCTCTCCGGTTGCCGAAGGCTTGACCGAACAAAACATGAGACCGCGCGCGTCGGTCGTGCCCGAGCAACCGGAGCCGATACGCCGTGTTTCCGTCGTCGAATCGTACGCGTAGAAGCCGCCCAGCAGACGCCGGCGGTTCGAGTACGTCTTGCGCTCGTACACGTCGACCGCGACCGCCCGTCCTGCCAGTGGTTTGCCGGATGCATCGAGCGCAACGATTTGCGCACGCACGCCGTTTTTGCTCGCCGCCCAGCCTTCCGGCTTGACGCCGACATAAAGACCCGCCGGATGCATCGGAACGCGTGCTGCGACTGCGAGCAGTTCGCCATTCGGATCGCTGTATTCCATTTCGACCACGAGGCTCGCCGGGCGGTCGATCGCCGGCAGTTTGTCGATTGCAATCGTCGCGGTGCCGGCCTGATCGAGCGTCAGCGAGCGCGACGCGGTCGGACCCGATCGTTCCGCAGGCGCCTGCTCGGCGTTGTCTTCGTCCGGATCGAACTGCGACCATATGTCCGAGACGGAACCGGTCTGGATGCCTTCCTTCAACGGCGCGCCGCCGAACCGGAAATCGGCATAGTCGGCGAACGACACGCCGCGTTCTTCGACGCGATAACGGATTTTTACCGGCAGGTTGGCGGCGGGACCGCCCGCCAGATAAGCCACCGCGGCATCGAGTTTGGCGGAAGCGGATTTGACGAGCGGTTCCTTCGGCGCCGCAAGGACTGCGCGCATCAGCGGCACCCGGAACGCTTCGACGCGGAATTCCGCATTCGAAGCGACTTCGCGCCGCGCGCCCCACGACAACTGGTAAACGCCGAGTTTTGCTTCGGCGGGAATTTTCCAGACGCTTTCGGCGATGCCCTGCGCATCGAAACGCACGTCGAGCTTGAACTTCTGGCCGCTGCCGACGTGTTCGATTTCCGCCGCTGCCGGCAGTTCGTTCGCCGCGGGAATGCCGAACCCTGCGCCGGTCGGCGCACGCGCGAGATGCTTCATGCTTACTGTTTCGCCGGCGCGAAACAACGTGCGGTCGAATACCGTGTGTATCGACAGCGGCTGGCGGCGGTACGTGTTCGCGCGGAGATTGAAATTCCACGGCTGTATGCCCTGGTCCCACGCGGACGAAGTGAACGACAGATCTGCGCCCAGGCGCGCGAAAACAAAAAGTTCGCGCCGATATTTGCATGACGCGATTTCCGGTGCCGCAGGCAAACTGTCTTTCGCGTTGGCGATGCCCTTCGCGTCGGTATCGCCTTCGAACCAGAGCTTGCCCGTGCAATCGCGCACCGTCACGTGTGCGCCGGCTACCGGCACGCCGCGGTCAAGCGACGTCACCCAGACGAGCGAGCTCTCGCGCCCGTGCTTCAAATGCACCGCGAGATTGGTGACGAGCACGCTGGTGGAAACGAAATACGGTTTGTCTTCCCCGTGCAGCGCGTTGCCGAGCCGCTGGCTCGCCAGCTCGACGATATAAAAACCGGGCTTCGGCAACGGAATGCCGATGACCTCCATCGCCTTGTCGCCGCCGGGGCGCGGCATTTCAAACGCAACCGGCTTCTCCCCGCTGCGTAGCGCGGACAACTCGCCTTCGCGGGGATAGTGGCCGAGAGCGGCGCGCTGGGCGGCGTCGCCGGTTTTATCGAGGAACGCACGATAGCGCTGGATGATCTGCGTTTCGTCATCCAGGCGCAACGAGCGGCCGGCAACCGGTTTCTTTGCTGCCGCGGCTTGCATTTCGACCTTGCGTCCCGCCAGCATGGATTCCACATTGCGCACCGTGACCGGCAACATCGGTTCGGCATTCAATTCGAGGATGCCGAACTGCCCCGGAAATTTGACCAAAGGCGGGCTTTCGTCGGTTGAAGTGGCCAACGGGAACGCCGCCTTGTTTTCCGGCTCTCGTCCCGCGTCATCGCGAAAATTTCGCGGCAGTTCGAGCGTGAAGCGCGTTTTTTCCGGAAACGGCGCCTTGAACTCGACCGAGTCGACGGTTTTCGCATTCGGCTCGGCGGCGGGTTCGAAAGTCTGGCCGCGTTCGCTTTTGAGCCGCGCGCCCAGCGCAACATCGCGCGGCACCGGTGCGTTGAACGAGAGCGTGATCGGCGTCACCGGCAGGCACGCCGCATCCTTGTTCACGCGCTGGCAGGTCAGCCGCACGTTAAACGCGGGCCTCACCTTGAAAGCCAGCCGCTGCGCAGCCCCCCTTGCAAGGCCGCTCCTGGACTTCACGTCCGGACCAAACACCACCGCCATGTCTGCGCCGGCCGGCAATCGTCGCGCGCAACGCGCTCCGATCACGGGCAGGTCACGCCAGCGTTTATCTTCGATTTTGAAATTCGCGATGAGCGGTCCGCGCCGGTCTTTGAAATACACGCTGAAAAGATTGAATGCGGCGTCGCGGTTGGCCTCGAGCATTTCGCGCGTTTCTTTTTCGGACAACAAAGAAAGCGCAATGCGCTCGTTGATTCCGGCCGCCTCGCACCAAGCGCCGCCGATACTCGCGTTGTCGAGCGGCGCATCGAAGGCGAGCAGAAAAACCTGCTCTTCGTCGATGAGTTCTTCACCCTCGCGCGGCAGCGACGTAATGACCGCCGGACCCCCGGTATTGAATGAGAACTCGCGTCGTCCTTCGACCGCCTGGCCTGTAACCGACTTGATATCCGGCTTCAATGCGAAGCGGCAACGCTGGCCCGCTGGCAGATCCGTGTCGAAGTCATAGATCCAGTTCTTCTGGTCGGCCCACCGGCCGCGGCCTTTCAACCGCTCGCGGTCGCCGTCGCAAGTGACGTTGAATGGATCCGGCAAGCGGGGATCGCCAAACGCAATCATCGGTTCGTTAAAACGCACGGCGACCTGGCGAACTGCTTTGGCCTGGCCCTGCGGGGTAAACACATCGACCTCGGGTGCGGCCCACGCAACGCCGACAGTGATGACACCGGCGAACACCGCAAGTATCCGCTTCATTACATTAAGACCCACCGCGATCCGCATTGCCCGCCCCTTTATATCTGCATCATGCCGGCGCCGCTGCCGTGCCCCCGGCGAACACTTTTTCCCATTCTACCTTCGCCGTCGCCTGCATCAGCACGAACAAAGTTACGATGGCGCCCGTCGTGATCGCCAGCCCGGTGAGCCCTTTGAAGAAAAAGGCATAGGAAAACAGCACCAGGTACACCAGTTGCGCCGCGCCCGCCGCGAAGAACGCGAACTGATTGCCGACCACCAGGCGCAGGTAACTGATCACCAGCGCCAGCGACGTGGCCGCGGCGACCGCAAACGCAAGGTGGATGGACACCTGGTCGACGAGATAGCAAAAGAGCAGGTGAAACGCGAAGAACGCCGCCGCCAGAAAGAAGAAATGCATCGGATGCAGCTCGATGTTTTTAACGACGCCTATCGTGAGCAGCACGACGATGAAGAAAAACAGGGAGACCGGGGCGAAGGCCGCGATTTCTCCCGCGAGCGGCCCGGGCTGCAGCTTCTCCGGCATGGCGAGCGTGATGTTCACGCCCGCCACCAGGCGGCGGAACTCCCACGTCAACGACCAGCCTTCGCCGCTGCGCTCTTTGTGGCCGGGCGAAATCGAACCCTCGGGAAAATCGATGCCGCTGAAATTCGTGCGCATGTTCAGGCGGAAGTTCTGCACTTCGGCCACGCCGCTGCCGAACTGGTAGGTCCAGCGGTCGAGCCCCTGGCTGCGGTAGCTCGCGCGCAGCACGACGCGCTCGCCGGCGGCGAGCTGCAGGCGCCCGGCCAGTCGGTCCTCGGCGGCGGCCGGCGGCGCAAGCCAGGGTTTACCTTCGATCTCGAACTTCAGATCGTCGAATACCGCGTTCTTGAGGGGAAACGCCCACTCGACATCGACCTCGCGCGCGGCGCCGCTCTCGTTCACGATGGTATAGGTGCCGGCGAAATCGACGGCGTAGGTTGCGTACCAGAGCAATCCCTTCTGCCGGTGCTCGAGCTTGAGCGCGACGTCGATGTCGCTGGCCTGCAGCGGAATCGCGTGCTTCACGCGCTGCTCGGCTGTCTTGACGATCTTCTTGCCGTCTTCGGTGGTTTCGATCTGGCGGTTGACCCGTTCGGTCCACGCGATGGTCGGCGACTGCTGGACCTGCGGCGCGCCCCATACATGCTCGACCTGCTTGCGCAGATTGCCGTCGGCGGTGAAGGTGCGGCTGGTCGTGACCCCGGCAAGTATGAACCACGCAACCGCTGTGCAGCAGAAGATGAAACCGATGGCGAGCAGGCGCTTGATCATTGGGATCTCCATGAATTGTCGGGAATGCGGGCTGACCAGCGAACCGGCTTATGCCACGCGCGCGGCGACAGGCGATGCGGCCGCCGGCGCCACACGATCACGGCCGCAGCGGTCAGCAAGATCTCCAGCGCGAACGACCAGTTCAAGATAAAGTTGAGCCACCACGGCCGGTAGGCGGCGCGCACTTCGAACAGCGAGAAAAGCCGCATGTCCCACGGTGCGCCCCATGCGATGTCGCCGACTACGCTGTCCAGCAACATGTGACCGAAACCGCCGAGCGCAAATATCCCGGCCAGCAGCGCCCATTGGCGCGCCTTGCCCGTCAGCCACCACATCGCGCAGGCGAGGAAGGCCGAGGCCCAGACGACGGGAAAATGGGTCGCGTAAGTGTGGTGGTGATGTGCGCGCCCGTCGAGCAGGTAAAAATACAGGAGGTCGATATCCGGCGCGATGGCCCCGGCGACGCCCGCGAATATAAAATGCGTCGAACTGATGCCCCGCTCACGCGCCTTGCGCTGCAGCGCCTTGGCGGTGAGGTAGCCGGCAGGAATATGGCCGATGAACATGCCGGTCAGTTATGCCAGCGATGAAAGCCGGTCAGACGCTCCGGGCCAGAAACTGGGGACCGGCGAGGTTGCCGCCACGTCGCAAAGTGCGTTAACCCCAGCCACCGGCCCGCAGCGTCCGGCCAGAGAGCCCGTAACGCCACGAAACACGCGTGCGTTGCTGCCAGAATTGGTGATGACAAGGCGCCCGGTGAAGGCAATAGTCGTTCTATTGCCAAGACGAGCAACGCAGTAAGCGCCGATTCTGGCAGCAACCCTAAAGGGCTGGCACGAGTTTTGGCTCATAACTTTGTCGCAAGCCACTTGCTTAGAATGGCTAAGCTGCATGTCTTGCTTCGCGTTCTGAGCCAAAATCGTGACAGCGCATCGTGCGTTTCGTGGCGTTACGGGCTCTTCGTTCATGCCGCGATGACCGTGAGAACGACAACGAGCGAGCCAGCCACGATCGCCGCCGCGACACCTGCCACCAAGGCGTGCAGCGCGAGCGAGAACATTTCGGACGCGATTCCCATCGTGGTGGTGCCCATTGCCTGCTTTTGCATTTCCATTTTGTTCTCCCGGTTGCCGCCAAATGTTGGCGGGACGAGAGCATTACAGCGCCGCAAGCTGGCATGCGACCGGGTGGAAGCTGGCAAGGTGGCGATGAATTATGGCGAATTATGGCAACGCGCCCCGGCGCTCTTTCCATCCGGTATAGTCGGCCCACCCGATCCGGAACCTGTCATGCGCCGACGCATTGCGATTGTCGAAGACGACGCGGTCATCCGCGCGAACTATGCCGATGTCCTCGGCCGCCACGGCTACGAAGTCGCCGCCTACGCGGACCGTCCGTCGGCACTGGCTGCGTTGCGCTCGCGCCTGCCGGACCTCGTGCTGCTCGATATCGGCCTGGGCGACGAGGTCGACGGCGGGTTCAAGTTGTGCCAGGAATTGCGCGCGCTGTCGTCAACGCTGCCGATAATATTCCTGACCGCACGCGACAGCGACTTCGATCTCGTGTCCGGCCTGCGCATGGGGGCGGACGACTACGTCACGAAAAACGTGAGCCTGCCGCATCTGCTCGCACGAGTCAGCGCGCTGTTCCGCCGCGCCGAGTTGGCGGGCGCGCCCGCGCCGGCCGATAGCATCATTGAACGCGGACCGCTGGCTCTCGATCTCAATCGATTCGGCGTCTCGTGGCGCGGCAACGCAATCGATCTCACGCTCACCGAATTCTGGCTCGTGCACGCGCTCGCCAAATTTCCGGGCCACGTCAAGAACCGCGACCAGTTGATGGGCGAAGCGCACGTCGTCGTCGACGACAGCACGATCACTTCGCACATCAAGCGCATCCGCCGCAAGTTTGCCGCCGTCGATCCCGCGTTCGACTGCGTCGACACCGTGTACGGACTCGGCTATCGCTGGAAAGCGGCCAATTGATCGCCCCATGAGCGCGGGCAGCTTCACCGACAGGTTCAGTTTCAGTATCCGCGCGAAACTCGCGATCGTCGGGCTCGTGCTGCTCGTGATCCCGTGGGTCGGCTACACCTACGTGAAGACGATGGAGAACCTGCTGCGCGAAAACCAGGTGCAGGCCGTGGTCGCCACCGCGCGCGCCGTGGCGGCCGCGCTGCAGGACCGTCCGCGCCTGCTCGAATTGCGCGCACCGGCCGCCGCCGAAGGCAGCGCTGCGCAGCCGCGCCCGGTATCCGAGGAAATCCAACTGCTCGTTACCGGACTCGCGCGCGCCGGCTCGCGGATCTGGATCATCGACAGCCACCTGCGGCTGGTCGCCACCGCCGGCAATCTCGATCCCGCGTCAGTCGCGGCCAACGACCGGCTTGCATTCGGGCCGCTGGAGCGCGCAGTCCGGACGGTTTTGCAGTTCGTGTTCGAGCAGGTGCAGCGGCCCGCAGCGGAGTCAGTCGAAGAAGTGATTCCCAACGATGTCGTGTTCGGCGGCCGCGAAATCGAGCGCGCGCTCGACGGCACGCCGTCGTGGCGCTCGCGCAAAGCGGCCGACGGCCGCACGGCAATCATCACCGCGTTGAATCCCGTGTGGGTCGGCGATACCGTGGTCGGCGCGGTGGTCGTCGAAGAAACGACGCAGGCGATCGTCTCGTTCAGCAACCGCGCGCTCGTGCAACTCGCCGCCGTTACTTTGATCGCGTTCAGCGTCGGCGCGCTGACGCTGTTTTTTTTCGCGTCAAGCTTATCGACGCGACTGCGCAAGCTGCGTGACGAAGCCGACAACGCGATCGATTCGCAGGGCCGCGTGCGCGGTCTGGTCGCCGGCGAGCATGCGCGCGATGAAATCGGCGACCTGTCGCGCGGATTCTCGACCGTACTCGAGCGCCTTGCCCAGTACAATTCCTATCTTGAAAATCTCGCCGGCCGCCTCACGCACGAATTGCGCACGCCGATCGCGGTGGTACGCTCGTCGCTCGACAACATGAAATTGCAGGACGGCGCGAAAGAGACCGGCGTCTACCTCACCAGGGCAGAAGACGGCCTGAACCGCCTGGAAACAATACTCACGCGCATGAGCGAGGCGACGCGCCTCGAACAAACCGTGCGCGGTGGCGAACGCGAAACATTCGATGCCAACAAGGTCGTGGCCGGCTGCGTCGAAGGCTATGCCGCCGCTTATCCGCAACGGCGCTTCACGATGACGTTGCCCGATGCGCCGCTGCCGCTTTCCGGCGCTGCCGATCTCTTCGCGCAGATGCTCGACAAGCTCGCGGCCAACGCCGTGGATTTCGCGACGGGCGATCCCATCGAAATCACCCTCGAACACAGCGGCAATACGGTGGTCATTCGTTTCAGCAACACGGGACCGCTCTTGCCGGCGGAGATGAACGAGCGCCTGTTCGAATCGATGGTGTCGGTGCGCGCCGAGCGCGCGACGCCGGAGCCGCATCTCGGTCTCGGGCTTTACATCGTGCGCCAGATCGCCGAATTCCACGGCGGCAGGGCGACTGCGATGGACCGCGCGGATGGCAGCGGCGTCACTTTCGAATTGCGGTTTCCGCTTTCACTTTAAGATCCCCTCCCCCGTTTACGGGGGAAGGCCAGGATGGGGGCAACCATCTTTCGCCCCCTCCCCAACCCTCCCCCGCGCAGTGCGCAAGGGAGGGAGTGTTGTTTAATCGACTTTCGCGCCGGACGCCCTGGCGATCGGGCCCCACTTGTCGTATTCGGCCTTGACGAACGCGGTGAATTCCGCGGGCGTGCTTGGAATCGGGTCGGCGCCGCGCCCGATCAGTGTCTGGCGCATGGCGGGATCATTCAACGTCTTCGCGAAAGCTTCGTTGAGTTTCGCGATGATCTCCGGCGGCGTCTTCGCCGGGACCTGGATCCCGTACCAGTTGACGGCCTCCACTTTCGGCAGCCCCTGCTCGATCATGGTGGGAACGTCCGGAAAAAGCGGTGAGCGTTTGGGCGCGGCAAGCGCCAGCGCGCGCAGCCTGCCGCTCTGGATGTGCGGCTGCAATACGGGCAAATCGGCGATCACGCCGAGCACCTGACCGCCTACCGCATTGGATACCGCCGGCGCCGCGCCGTTGAACGGCACGTGCAGCATGTTGACTTTCGCTTCCAGCTTGAAGAGTTCCAGCGCGAGATGCGGCAATCCTCCGCTGCCGGTCGACGCGATCGTGATCTGGCCCGGCCGCGCCTTCGCGAGCACGATCAACTCTTTCACGCTTTTTGCCGGCAACGATGGATGCACGACCAGCAACTCGCCGGTCTGGGTCACCAGCGTCACGCACACAAGATCGCGCAGCGGGTCGTACGGCATTTTCGGGTAAATGTGCGGGCTGATCGAAACGGTTCCCGTGCTGATCAGCATCATCGTATAGCCGTCAGGCGCGGACTTGGCGACCACCTCACCGCCGATCAAACCGTTCGCCCCGCCGCGATTGTCGACGACGACCTGCTGGCCGAGGGCTTCGCCGAGCCTGGGCGACATGATGCGCGCCACGATGTCGATCGGGCCGCCGGCCGGAAACCCGATGACCATGCGCACGGGTTTAACGGGATAAGTTTGAGCCGATGCGAGCTCGACGAAACTCAGCGCGATCAAGGCCAGAATAGTGCGTGGCGACGGCTGCATGGTCATCCTCCTGAATAAAAATCGCGGCGATTGCTATTTGCGGCCGGGGCAACCGCGCGATCCATTGAATTTGGCTGCGATTGTGCGGCAAGGCCGTTCGAAACTCAACCGGCGCCCCACTTGCACGACGTTCTGCGATAAAATTGCGGCTGTCCCGGGCTCGCGCACACGCAGCGGGACAGCCAATAGAACAGTCGGCTTGTGCATGCTCCGGACTCGCCCGCGCCAGCGGCAGCGAACCTGCAAGCCCCGCCCTGACAGCTTTGTGACCACCCCCTTCCGAGACGGGTTCAACCAGGAGGTCTGAGTAAAGTGGAATACGACGTCATCGTAGTAGGCAAAGGCAATGCCGCGCTCAGCGCGGCCCTGTCGGCGCAGGAAAACGGCGCCAAGGTTTTGGTCCTCGAAGCAGCGTCCGAAGACGAACACGGCGGCAACAGCCGCTTCGCCGGCGGCGTCATGCGCTTTGCTTACGAGACCCTCGAAGATCTGCGGCGCGTGACCGACATCACCGACGAAGAAGCCGCCAACAGCGACTTCGGCACTAACACGACCGACGAATTCTTCGACGTGCTGTTCCGCCTCACGAGCTTTCGCACCGATCCCGATCTCTCCGAAATTCTGGTCACGCAGAGCCTCGACACCATGGCGTGGCTGCGCAGCAAGGGCGCGCGCTTCATCCTCAACCACGGCCGCCAGTCGGGCATGGTCAACGGCAAACGCGTGTATTTCGGCAACATGCCGATCGAGGTCAACGGCGGCGGCGCCGGACTCGTCGATTATCTCGACAAGGCGGCGAAGAACAACGGCATCACGATTCAGTACGACACGCGCGTGTCGTCGCTGATATTCGACGGCGTACGCGTGTCGGGCGTGCGCGCTCAGCACAACGGCACGCCGGTGGAATTGCGCGCCAAATCCGTGGTGCTCGCGTGCGGCGGCTTCGAAGCGAATCCCGAAATGCGCACGCGCTATCTCGGACCCGGTTGGGAGCTCTGCAAGGTGCGCGGCTCGCGCTTCAACCAGGGCGACGGCCTCAAGATGGCGCTCGACATCGGCGCCGCACCGTACGGCAACTGGTCGGGCTGCCACGCGACCGGCTGGGACCGCAACGCGCCGGA
>CAZEAX010000075.1:0-13882 GCA_964510405.1 uncultured Streptomyces sp.
GATAGTGCTTGAGCGTCGAGCGCGTGTAGGCGGGGTCGTAATGCATTTCCAGGAGTTCGCGGACCAGCGCGTCCCACGCACCGCGCCCGGCGAGCGCCTTCCACGCCGCGATTTGCTGCTGGCCATAATGCGCGACCAGGCAATCGAGTTGAGTGCCGAGCGCCGCCGCGTCGGCGACAAAATGCCGGTACTCGCCGATCAGCATTTCGACGCGCAATTCGACCGGCGCGTCGAGCTTCACGCACTCGCTTTCCCACATTTCCGCGATCAGCGTTTGCGGCACGCGCACGTTGCCGATTTTTTTGCTTTCGGCTTCGACGAACACGGGTCGCGCCGGATCGAATCCGCGCAAAGCCGACCACACGAGGCTTTCGAACATTTTCTGCGCCGGTTGCGGTTCGTCGGGCAGATTGCCGAGCACCGAGCCGCGATGCGCGGCGAGCGCCTCGAGGTCGAGAACTTGCGCGCCGTGTTGCGCCAGCGCACGCAACAGGCGACTCTTGCCGGATCCGGTCAACCCGCAGACGACGCGCCACTGATAGCGCTGCGGCAGCACTTCGAGATCGTCGATGACCGCGCGCCGGTACGTTTTATAACCGCCGTCGAGCCGTGCCGCGCGCCAGCCGACTTGCTGCAACACGTGCGCCAGCGCGCCGCTGCGGCTGCCGCCTCTCCAGCAATATACGAGCGGCCGCCAGGTGCGCGGGCGCTGCGCGAACGCGGTGTCGAGATGGCGGGCGATATTGCGGCTCACGAGCGCGGCGCCGAGTTTCTTGGCGTCAAACGCCGATACTTGTTTGTAAAGAGTCCCGACGCGCGCGCGCTCTTCGTCATTTAATACCGGATAGTTGACAGCGCCCGGAATGTGGTCTTCGGCGAATTCCGACTCGGAGCGCGTGTCGATAATCTCGTCAAAGTCGGCGAGTTGTGCTACGGTAGCCAGATCGTTGTTACGCGAATCTGTACGCAAAAAAGCTCCGATGAACGATCCCCTCGACATGCAGAAAATACGGCTGACCGCATTCTCACACGGCGGCGGATGAGGCTGCAAATTACCGCCGGCGTTGCTGGGGGAATTGCTGTCGAAGATACCGCTCGCGCGCGCGTATCCGGATCTGCTCGTGGGCACGGAATCGAGCGATGATGCGGCGGTCTATCGCATCAATGCCGAGCAGGCGATCGTTGCGACCACGGATTTTTTTCTGCCCATCGTCGACGACCCCTTTGATTTCGGGCGCATCGCCGCTACTAACGCGATCTCCGATGTCTACGCAATGGGCGCGCGCCCGCTGTTCGCGCTCGCGCTGGTCGGCATGCCGGTCGGCAAGCTGCCGGTCGAGGCGATGCAGCAGATACTTGCGGGCGGCCAGTCCGTGTGCGAGCAAGCGGGCATCCCGATCGCGGGCGGGCATTCGATCGACAATCCCGAGCCGATTTACGGGCTCGTTGCGCTGGGGCTTGTGCATCCGTCGCGCGTCAAGCGCAACGACCGCGCGCAGAGTGGTGACGTACTGATACTTGGCAAGGCGCTGGGCGTGGGCATCATGAGCGCGGCGCTGAAGAAGGGCGAGCTGCGCGACAAGGCCTATCAACAGATGCTGGAGACGACGACGCAGCTCAATACCGCCGGAATCGAGCTCGCGGAAGTGCCCGGCGTGCACGCGATGACGGATGTAACGGGATTCGGCCTCGCCGGTCATCTGCACGAAATCTGTCGCGGCTCGAAATTGCATGCGGATATTCGTTTCGATGCATTGCCGATCTTGTCGGCCGCAAAACATCTCGCGCAGGCCGGTTATGCGACCGGCGCATCGGACCGGAATTGGGCGAGCGTCGCGCCGCACGTGATGTTGCCGCCCACTATGCCCGAGTGGCAGAAAAAATTTCTGACCGATCCGCAAACGAGCGGGGGCCTGCTGATTGCGTGCGATAAAGCGAGCGCGCCGCGCGTGCTGGAAACGTTCAAGCGGCAGGGTTTCAGGTATGCGTGCGAAATCGGCAGCCTGAGTGCAGGGCCGGCAACGATCACCGTTGACTAGTGCAATTTGCCCTTGAGCTGAGCCTGCCCAAGCAGCGGGCGCAGGTGCGGCCATACGTTGTCGAGCATCTTTTGCTGTGCGGCCTCCACCGGATGGATGCCGTCCGGCTGGAACATTCCGCGCTCGGCCGCGAACCCTTCGAACAGAAACGGCACCAGCGGCACGTGCTGCGTTTTCGCGAGCGTATTGAATACCAGGCGAAACTTTTCGGCGTAATCGCTGCCATAGTTGGGCGGCACGTTCATTCCAACCAACAGGACCCGGCTGCTGTGCCGGCGGCAGTCGGCGATCATGGTCGCAAGGTTGGCGCGGATGGCGTCGACGCGCGTGCCGCGCAGGCCGTCATTGCCGCCGAGTTCCAGGATCACGATTTGCGGCTGATGCTCGTTGAGAGCAGCGGCGAGGCGTAGTTTGCCGCCGGTGGTCGTTTCGCCGGTCACGCTGGCATTCACGACCTTATAATCGGCGTGTTCGCGCGCGAGCCGGGCGCGCATGAGATCCACCCAACTGTGGTCGCGCGGCAGGCCGTAGCCCGCGGATATGCTGTCACCGAACACGAGTATGGTCGCCGCCGCGTGCGCGAAGCCCGCGGCGCCCGACAGGACAAGAATAAGGAAGATGCGCAACATGGCTGAAATATCCGGCGTGCCCATTGTGCGGGCAGTGGGTCTGTCGAAGCAAGTAGAGACAGGTGAAGCGCGGCTGACCATACTCGACGAAGTGACCTTTGACATTGGTGAGGGCGAAGCCGTTGCAGTGCTTGGCGCTTCCGGCTCGGGCAAATCCACCTTGCTGGGACTGCTTGCGGGACTCGATACGCCATCGGCGGGCACGGTCAGCGTGGCGGGCAGGGACCTGTTCGCGCTCGATGAGGATGGGCGCGCGGCGCTGCGCTCGCAGCTTGTCGGCTTTGTTTTTCAGTCGTTCCAGCTGTTGCCGGCGCTGACGGCACTGGAAAACGTGATGCTGCCGCTTGAGCTGGCCGCAGCAGTGGATGCGGAACCGCGAGCGCGGGAGATGCTCGATCGAGTGGGCTTAAGCGCGCGCATGCAGCATTATCCGAAGCAGTTGTCCGGCGGCGAACAGCAGCGGGTCGCCATCGCGCGCGCATTCGTGGGCGAGCCGCGCTTGTTGTTTGCCGACGAGCCGACCGGCAATCTCGACTCGGCGACGGGCGCTCAAATCATCGACCTGATGTTCGAATTGAATCGCGAGCGGCGCGCCACCCTGGTGCTCGTGACCCACGACGAGGCCATATCGCGCCGCTGCGGCCGGGCGTTGCGGTTGATCGCGGGCCGGCTGGCGGGCGGCGGCTAGCCGATGACTTTCGTTCAGCACATCGCGCTTGCGCTGCGTCTCTTGTGGCGCGACTGGCGCGCGGGAGAGGTGACGTTGCTGGCGGCGGCGATCGTGATCGCGGTGGGCAGCCTCACCACGGTCAGCTTCTTTACCGACCGCGTGCAGCGCGCTTTGACGCAGCAGTCGAACCAGTTGCTCGGCGCCGATCTTTCCATTGTGTCCGATCATCCGTTTGCCGGGGAGTTTGTCGCGGAAGCGCGGGCGCGGGGACTGGCCGCGACGCGCGCATTGCGGTTTCCAAGCATGGCAAGTCATGGCGACGAAAGTCTGCTCACGGATATCAAGGCAGTCGCGCCCGGCTATCCGCTGCGCGGCGAAGTGCGGCTCGCCGACACTTTGTTCGGCGTCGAGCGCATTGCGCGCGAGATTCCGGCCGCCGGTACGGCATGGGTCGACGACCGGTTACTGACGCGGCTGAATCTAAAACCGGGCGACACGATAGGCGTCGGCCACCTGCGCCTGCGGGTCGCCGCGCTGGTCACGCAGGAACCGGACAGCGTGATCGGTTTCCTGAACAGCGCGCCGAAACTCGTGATGAATGAGGCCGACGTTGCCGCGAGCGGTTTGCTGCAAGCGGGCAGCCGCGTGCGTTATCGCCTGTATCTCGCGGGCGCAACGGAGGTCGTGGATGCATACCGCGCGTGGGCGCAGACGCGCATAGGCGCGGGCCAGAGCCTGGAAGGAATACGCGACGCGCGGCCGGAGATACGCTCTGCACTGGAACGCGCGGAGCGTTTTCTGGGTCTTGCCGCGCTGGTCAGCGTGATCCTGTCGGCCGTCGCGATAGCGCTGGCCGCGCGGCGCTTTTTGCGCCGCCATCTCGACGGCTGCGCGATCATGCGCTGCATGGGTGCGCGGCAAGCAACGATCGTGCGGCTGTACCTGCTGCATTTCACGGTGCTCGGCACCATTGCCGGCATCGGTGGTTGCTTGATCGGTTACGCAGCGCAGTTTGTGCTTGCGACGTGGCTCGGCAGTTTTCTCGCGGTGGCATTGCCGTGGCCCAGTCTTGCACCTGCGTTCTACGGCGTCGCCGCGGGCGTGCTGCTGTTGCTCGGGTTCGCGTTACCGCCGCTCGTGAGCCTCGCGCAGGTGTCGACGCTGCGCGTGCTCCGTCGCGATCTGAATCTGCCGCGCGGCATGGGAGCGGTGGGCTATGCGCTAGGGCTTGCGGTGATCTGCGCGCTCGTCCTATGGAAAGCCCAGGACTTGAGATTGGGCGCATATGTGCTGGGCGGATTTCTCGCGGCCGCACTCGTGTCGATCGTGCTGATAATGGCTTTGCTGCGCCTGTTGTCGCGCGTGCGCTCCGGCGGCGGCGTGAGTTTCCGCTATGGGGTCGCGAACCTGCGGCGCCATGCGCTGGGCAACACCATCCAGGTCGTCGCTCTGGCGCTGGGCATGATGGCGCTGCTGACATTGACGCTGATCCGCGGCGACTTGCTGCATAGCTGGCAGGCGACGCTCAAGCCGGATGCGCCCAACCGCTTCGTGATCAGCATCCAGCCCGAGCAGGTGCAGCCGCTCAGCGTTTTTTTTGCGGCGCACGGCATCGCGCAGCCGGCGGCATTTCCGATGGTGCGCGGGCGCCTGATCGCGATCAACGGCCGCGCGGTGTCGTCGAACGATTACGCGGAAGACCGCGCGAAGCGTTTGATCGACCGCGAGTTCAATTTGTCGTGGGCGAACCGCCTGCAACCCGACAACCGGTTGGTCGCGGGTAGCTGGTGGGAAGCTGGCTCGGCGCGCGCCGACCAGCTGTCGGTGGAATCGGGAATCGCGGACACGCTCGGCCTCAAACTCGGCGACCGCCTGTCTTACGATGTCGCGGGGAGCACTTTCGACGCCACGATTACCAGCCTGCGCAAGGTCGAATGGGACACCTTCCGGGCGAATTTTTTCGTCATTGCGCCGCCGGCGCTGCTGAAAAACCTGCCGGTTTCGTTCATGACGAGCCTGTTCGTGCCGCCCGGGCAGGCGGCCACACTCAATCAACTCGTACGCGAATTCCCCAACCTGGTCGTCGTCGACGTCGCGCAAATCATGGCGCAGGTCCAGAAAATGATGGACCAGGTCGCAGCCGCGGTGCAATTCGTATTTCTGTTTACGCTCGCGGCAGGCTTGCTCGTCCTGTACGCGGCGATCGCCAGCACGCGCGACGAGCGCGAATACGAAGCGGCGATCATGCGCACGCTGGGCGCGAGCCGGCGCCAGATCGCGGCGACCCAATTGGCAGAATTTGCGTTGATGGGCGGGTTGGCGGGATTGCTGGCCGCGGGCGGCGCGAGCGCTCTCGGTTACACACTAGCCTTGAAAGTTCTGAATGTGCCGTACTCGGCCAACCACTGGATCTGGCTGATCGGCGCCGGGGCCGGCGTGGTCGGCGTCGCGACGGCGGGAATGCTGGGGGCGCGGCGCGTGCTCGCGGCGCCGCCGCTGCAATCGTTGCGGCGGATTGCCTGACGGCCCGGCGGCTGGCGATGCGCTATACTTTCGCGGCGGAAATCATTCAATGACTGAAACTTTAATGCTGGCAGGCCTCGCGCTTCTGATCCTGGCCGCGGTCGTCATGTTGTTGGTCAAATCTGCCGCCCAGGGGCGCGCCGTGCAGGGACTTGCCGCGCGCCAATCCGAGTCCTTCGAGCAGCGGCACCGGGCGATGCTCGTGGATTTGCACGACGGGCTGGCCAAGCAGGGCGACCGCCTGGCGGCGGCGCTCACGGACAATTCCGAGCGGCTGCGCAATTCGACCGCCGAGGAACTCAAGCAGACGCGCGATACGCTGCATGCATTGCGGCTCGCATTGTCCGAGAATCTCGGGCAGAGCCGCGAGGCGATGCTGATCAAGCTAAGCGAGACCGCCCAGGCGCTGACCGCCAAAATCGACGAGCGCCTCGAGCAGATCTCTGGCCGCGTCAACGAGCGCCTCGACGAAGGTTTCAAGAAGACGAACGAGACGTTCACCAACGTGATGACGCGGCTGGCGACCATCGACGAGGCGCAGAAGAAAATCGAGACGCTGACCGGCAGTGTGGTCAGCCTGCAGGAATTGCTCGGCGACAAGCGCTCGCGCGGCGCGTTCGGGGAGGTGCAGCTGGAAGCGATCGTGCGCAACGCGCTGCCGGAAACCGCGTTCGAGTTTCAATATACATTCGCGCGCGGGGTGCGCGCCGATTGCGTGTTGAAGCTGCCGGAGCCGACCGGGCTGATCGCGATCGATTCGAAGTTTCCGCTCGAGAATTTCGAGCGCATGTTCGTCGAGGGCGCCGAGCGCATTTCGGCCGCCGCTTTCAAGCAGGACGTGAAGAAGCACATTGACGACATCGCGAACAAATACATCATTCCCGGCGAGACCAGCGACGGCGCGGTCATGTTTCTGCCGGCCGAAGCCGTGTTCGCGGAAATCCACGCGCGCCACCGCGATCTGGTGGACTACGCGCAAAACAAGCGCGTGTGGATCACGTCGCCGACCACGCTGATGGCGGTATTGACGACCGCGCAGTCCGTAATCCGCAGCGTGGAGACGCGCAAGCAGATTCATATCATCAAGGACGAACTGCACAAACTCGGCGCGGATTTCGGCCGCTTCCAGTCGCGCATGGACAATCTCGCGCGGCATATCGAACAGGCCAAGAACGACGTCGACGACGTGCACGTCAGCAGCCGCAAAATCAGCGAGCGGTTTGCGCGGATCGAACGCGTGGAGCTTGACGCGTCCGAGCAGCCGAAGCTGCGCGCGGTGGACGGCGCCGCCGAGAAATAGTGGGCGCGCTGCGGCGCTGGTGGCGCCAACGCATCATCCGGCGCGCGGCTCTGGATCCCGCATTGTGGGAGAAGACGCTGGAAAGCCTGCCGTTCATGCGCGGGCTCACGGCCGAGGAACGGGCCCGCCTGCGCGACACGGTCATCCTGTTTTTGCATGACAAATCGATCCGCGGCGCGGCCGGCCTGCAGATCGATGCCGGCATGCAGTTGATGATTGCGGCGCAGGCGTGCATCCTGGTTCTCAATCTCGACATCGATTATTTCCGCGGCTGGGTCGAAGTAATCGTCTACCCGGACGAGTTCGTGCCGACCATCGAATACACCGATGACGATGGCATTGTCCACGTCGACCGCGAACCGCGGACTGGCGAGGCCTGGCTGAAGGGGCCGGTCATCTTGTCGTGGGCGGACATCGCCCAGACGACCGGGGGCGTCAATGTCGTGATCCACGAATTCGCGCACAAGCTCGACATGTTGAACGGGGACGCCAACGGCTTTCCGCCGCTGCATGCGGATATGAGCCGCTCGGCGTGGGCGAACGCTTTTAGCGCGGCCTACGCCGACTTCTGCCGACGGGTGGACGCGGACGGAGACGTCACGATCGATCCCTATGCCGCGGAGAGCCCCGGCGAGTTTTTCGCGGTGGTGAGCGAGACGTTTTTTAACATGCCTCAAGCCGTGCTCGACGCCTATCCGCAGGTCTATGCTCAGCTCAGAGATTTTTACCGGCAGGACCCCGCGGCGCGCGCGGCGCGTCCAATAGCGAGTCGAATCAGGTAAGCTTGGCATCATGTTAAAGCCGTTTTCTTTCACCGACTCCCGGCAGGCTCTGACCGCGGGTTTCGGCGCGCTGTTGGTGCTGATCATCGCGATTACCCTGCTCGGCATCTGGCGGATTTATGCGATCAACCAGAGCATCGAGGCGCTGGTTCAAGAACAGAATCTGAAGTCCGAATTGCTTACGATGCTGCTGAGCGCGAGCCGGCAGCGCCAGCAGGCCATGTACCGGATGTTAGCGGCCAATAACAGCGCCGAGCGGACCGCGGTGTTCGATGAGTATCGCGCGCTCAACGAGCCGTTGTTCGCGACGCGGGACCAGCTCGACGAGATGGACATGACAGCGTCCGAGCGCGCTGCATTGAAGCAGGCGCTGGATGCGGCGACGCGGCTGCGCGACGTGCGCGATCGGGTCGTCGAGCTGCTGATGCAAAATAATACGCCGCTGGCAACCGAAGTGCTGGTCTCGCAGGGTGTGCGGGCGCACGACGAGTTCCAGACTTCACTCAATCTGGTGGTCGATTCCAAGCGTGCGGCGACGCTGGGCGCCATTTCGCAGGCGGGCCTGGCGATGCGCGACGCGCTGTTGCTGGTGGCTGTAGTCGGCATCCTGGTCCTGGTCGCGGGCGCATGGATCGCCACGCTGGTGACGCGCCGCATTGCACGCAGCGAGAACTAACTGCATCGCGAAAAAGAGCTCGCCGAAGTTACGCTGCATTCGATCGCCGACGGCGTCATTACGCTGGACGCCGGGGGCAACGTCGAATATATGAACCCGGTGGCGGAAGAATATACGGGCTGGAAAAGCCACGAGGCGAAAGGCCGCCCGCTGGATGTCGTGTATCGGGTCGTCGACGAGCAAACCGGCAAGCCAATTCCGCATCCCGGCGGACATGAGGCCGGGGCGCGGGGGGGCGGCATGACCGTGCGCTTGCTGGGGCGCGCCGGTAACATGTGCGCCATCCGCGACTCGACGGCGCCGATCCACAACAGCGAAGACAACCTGGTTGGCTGGGTGGTGGTCTTCCACGACGTCAGCCAAATCCAGGAGATGGCGCAACAGCTGTCGTGGCAGGCGAGCCACGACGCTTTGACCGGACTGGTGAACCGCCGCGAGTTCGAGCGCCGGCTTGGCGGCTTGATCGAGGCGGTGCGCGCCGACGGCAAGCAGCACGCGCTGCTGTACATGGACCTCGACAATTTCAAGACCGTGAACGACACGTGCGGTCACGCTGCGGGCGACGAACTGCTGCTGCAATTGACTACCGTGATGCAATCGCGCATGCGCGGCAGCGATACGCTGGCGCGGCTCGGCGGCGACGAGTTCGGCGTGCTGCTCGAATCGTGCCCGCTCGATCAGGCGGTGCGCATCGCGAACGGGCTGCGCGAAGCGGTGCGCGATTTCCGTTTTATCTGGCAGGACAAGACGTTTGGCATCGGCGTCAGCGCGGGGCTGGTGGCAATCGACGGCACGGAGAGTGTCAGCCGCGTGCTGGCCAGCGCGGATGCGACCTGCTACGACGCGAAGAGCAAAGGGCGCGATCGGGTGCAGGTTCACCGTGCGAAACACGACCTTGGGAGCGAGCAGAGCGCGGACCTGCAGGTCGTCTCGCAGATCAATCACGCATTCGAGCTGGGCAATTTCCGCCTGTACCGGCAAAAAATCATTGCGCTGGGCCAGGACGGCGGCAATGAGCCGCATTACGAAATTCTGGTGCGCATGGTCGACCGTACTGGCAACCTGATTCCGCCGAGCGGCTTCATGGCGGCGGCGGAGCGCTACAACCTGCTGTCGTCGATCGAACGCTGGGTGATCAGTTCGCTCGTCGAATTTCTTCACCTCGAATGCGAGAACGGCGCGCTGCCGCGTGAGCCGTCGGCGTTGAGCGGCGCTTTCTACGCGGTCAATCTGTCGGGGGTCAGCATCAACGATGCGAGCTTCACCGATTTTCTGCGCCAGTTGCTCACGCGGTTCAACCTGCCGCGCGGGCTGCTGTGCTTCGAGGTCACCGAAACGACCGCGATTTCGAACCTGAACAAGGCGGCGCACCTGATGCATGAATTGAAATCGATGGGCTGCCGGTTCGCGCTCGACGATTTCGGCATCGGCATGTCGTCCTTCGCCTACCTCAAATATCTGCCGGTCGATTACATCAAGATCGACGGCGTGTTCGTGCGCGACATGGCCGACGACCCGATGGATCAGGCGATCGTGGAGGCGATCAACCGCATCGCCCACATACTGGGGCTCAAGACCGTCGCGGAATTTGTCGAGGACGCGACGATCATGGAAAAGCTGCGCTCGATAGGCGTCGATTACGCGCAGGGATATTTCGTGGCGAAACCCGAGGCGCTGCAGAAGACCGCGGACGCGGTTCCCGCCGTGCTCGAGTCGGCCTGAGTACAAAAAATGGCGCTTCCCACTATCCTGTTAGGCGATATCGGCGGCACGAATTCGCGGCTTGAATTGCAGGCCGAACGCGACGGCGGGCTGCATACCGTGCACGAGCAGACGTATCGCAGCGAAAAGTTTGCGACCTTCGACGCGTTGATCGACGATTTTTGCGCGCTGGAACCCGTCAAGCATGCCGCGCTGCGCGTCGAAGCCGCATGTTTCTCGGTGGCGGGCCCGGTCGAGGGACGTGCATCGACACTGACGAATCTCAACTGGGCGCTCGATTCCCGCCAGCTCAGCGCGCGATTCAGCATACCCGACGTCTTGTTGGTGAACGATTTTGCCGCGGTCGGCCATGGTATCGCCGACCTCGGCGAACACGATCTTATGACTTTGCAGCGCGGCATACCGCAACCGCACGGCACGCGCGTCGTGGTCGGCGCAGGGACCGGCCTCGGCGTGTGCATGCTGACGTGGCAGGGCGACGGTTACGCCGTGCATCCTTCGGAAGGCGGGCATATGGACTTTGCGCCGACCAACGAAGCGCAGGACATATTGCTCGCGAACCTGCGCCAGGCATTTGGACGCGTGTCGTACGAGCGCGTGGTGTCCGGTCCCGGCTTGCTGCGCATTTTCAGCGTGCTCGAAAACGGCGGGGCGGGACAGCCGTCCAAACAGTTGCGTGACGCGATGCAGCGCCAGGACGCGGCCGCGGCGATTTCGGAATTCGCGATCAGCAAGGCCGATCCGGTCGCGGTGCACGCGCTCGATCTGTTCGTCGATATTTACGGCGCGTTCGCCGGCAACATGGCGCTCGCAACGCTCGCCCGCGGCGGCGTTTATATCGCCGGCGGCATCGCGCGCCAGATCGCGCACAAGCTCGCCGACGGCAGTTTCGTGCACGCGTTCACGCACAAGGGTCGCTTCAGCGATTTTTTGCGGCGCTATCCGCTGTTTATCGTGACCGACCCGAAAGTCGGTCTCAAAGGAGCGGCGCGGATACTGCGCAAGGAACTGCGGATCTAGCCTGCGTTTTCGAAAGCGCGCGGTTCTTGCGGCGTCTTTATGTTGCTGAAGGCGGCGGTGTGAGCTGCCTGCCAAAGGGATTGACCGCAAAGCGAACCACCGCCAAGCGCCGAAACGATGCGCGTTCCTAGGGCACGCCCCCGGTTTCAAAAGCTTTCAGTTCGTCCGGAGTATTGATGTTACTGAAGGCATCCGGCTGGTCGTCGAATGTAACTTCAACGACATTGAGCGTCGCATACCAGGCGTCGATTTTGCGTCCACCGTCTCGCAAGAATGCAGTCAAGTGTGGCAATACGTCGCGGCGGCACACGCAGAACACGGGATGCGGTTGATCGCCGGTACGGGCAACGGCAAGTTGCGCTGCATTCGCCTGCAATGCTGCGTGCAACCGCGCGACCAGATCGGTCGGTAGAAACGGCGTATCGCACGGCGCGGTCGCCACCAAGGCGTGGCGGGCTTCGCTCAAGCCGCGCTGCAATCCCGCGAGCGGGCCGGCGAAGCCGCCGATCTCGTCGGGCACCACCCGATAGCCGAACCGCGCATAAACGTCGAGGTTCTGGTTGGCATTGATGAGCACCTCGTCGACCTGAGGCGCGAAACGTTCGAGCACCCACGCGACCATGGCTTTTCCGCGCAATTCGCGCAGGCCCTTGTCGACGCTTCCCATGCGCCGGCCCTGACCGCCGGCGAGTATCACTCCGGTGACGCCGCCGGTCATTTCCGAAATCGCTGCTTGCCGGTGAAGAGCAGGTAGTGCTTGCCGGTCGCGCGTCCGAGCATCGTGATGTCGACTTTTTGCGCGACCTCGTAGCCCATCTGGGTGAGTCCCGAGCGCGAAACGAGAAACGGGATGCCCATCTGCGCGCATTTGATCACCATCTCGGACGTGAGCCGCCCGGTGGTGTAGAAAATCTTGTCGGCGCCGTCGATGCCGTCGAGCCACATCTGTCCCGCGATCGCATCGACTGCATTGTGGCGGCCTACATCCTCGACGAACATCAGGATTTCAGCGCCTCTCGCAAGCGCGCAGCCATGCACCGCGCCGGCCTGCTTGTAGACGGTTTCATGACGACGCACGCTGTCGATCAATCCGTAAAATGTCGCTTCGGTCAGGATCGCATCGGCGGGCAGTTTGATCGATTCGATTTCATCCATCAGCGCGCCGAAGACGGTGCCCTGGCCGCATCCGGTCGTCACGGTGCGTTTTTCCATGCGGCCGTCGAGGTCCGCAATGCCGTTGCGCGTCGTTACCGCCACGGCGTCGACGTCCCAGTCCACCTGCACGGAGACAATTTCTTCTACGCTAGCGACGAGGCGCTGGTTGCGCAGATAGCCGATGGCGAGCGCTTCGGGCGCGGCGCCGAGCGTCATCAGCGTGACGATTTCGCGCTTGTCGACGTAGAGCGTCAGCGGATGTTCGCCCGCGATTTCAGTGGGCAGGTTTTCGCCGCGCTCATTGCGCGCCTCGACGGTAAACGTCAGCGGTCGCGTGGCGCGGGTGATGTGGGGGCGGTAGCGCTTGTCCATCACGCGCGGATCGGCGACATCAGCCACCGATGTATGACATTTCGACTTTGTGCAGTTTGACGGTCTCCGCGGTGCGGATTTCCGAATAGCGGTCTTCGCGCTTGCGCCATACCGCGGTGATCGCCGCCGCAATCTCGGCATCGGACCCGCCGCCGCGCAGGAGCGGTTTCAGCGCCTGTCCCGAGGTCGCGAACAGGCAGGTATAAAGGCTGCCTTCGGTCGACAGTCGTGCGCGCGTGCAATCGCGGCAGAATGCCTGCGTGACCGAAGCGATCACGCCGATTTCGCCGCCGCCGTCGCGATAACGCCAGCGTTCGGCGACTTCGCCGCGGTAATTGGGATCGCATTGCTCGAGCGGGGCCTCGGCGTTGATCGCCGCGACGATCTCTTTTGCCGTCATCACGTCGTCCATGCGCCAGCCGTTGGTGTGACCGACGTCCATGTATTCGATGAAACGCAGAATGTGGCCGCTCGCGCGAAAGTGGCGCGCCATCGCGGCGACGCTGTCGTCGTTCATGCCGCGCTTGACCACCATGTTGATCTTGATCGGCGAGAGGCCGGCCGCGGCTGCCGCGTCGATGCCTTCGAGCACGCGCGCAACGGGGAAGTCGACGTCGTTCATTTTCATGAATACCGCGTCGTCGAGCGAATCGAGGCTGACCGTGATGCGCTTCAATCCCGCAGCCTTGAGCGCCCGCGCTTTTTTCGCGAGCAGCGAGCCGTTGGTCGTCAACGTGAGATCGAGACCCGGGATCGCGGCAAGCAACTCGATCAGGCGCTCGATATTGCGGCGGACCAGCGGCTCGCCGCCGGTCAGGCGGATTTTCTCGATGCCGAGTCCTGCGAAAATGTGCGCGAGCCGCGCGATTTCCTCGAACGTGAGCAGCTCCTTGTGTTCGAGGAACTGGTAGTCCTTGCCGAATACTTCCTTCGGCATGCAATAGACGCAGCGGAAATTGCAGCGATCGGTGACCGATATGCGCAAGTCGCGCAG
>CAZEAX010000076.1:0-7714 GCA_964510405.1 uncultured Streptomyces sp.
TATAGCCGTCGGCGGGGCTCCTGGCAACGAACTCCATGCCGATATTGCCGCCCGCGCCGCCGCGATTGTCGACGATCACCTGCTGGCCGAGACTCTCCGTCAATTTTTGCGCCAGCGGCCGCGCGATTACGTCGGTGCCGCCGCCCGGCGGATACGGGAGCACGAGGCGGATCGGCTTGCCTGGATAGATTTGCGCGTACGCTTGCGACACCGAAAATAGTGAGATCAACAACGTACGGAGGCAGATCTTATTCATCCTTCATCCTTCATCCTTTGCTCAAATCCACTGCGCCTGCACGCAGCGCGGCATCGGCGCGCAGTTTCGCTTTCAGTATCTTGTGCGTCGGCGTGTGCGGCAACTCATCGACGATTGCAACAAAGCGCGGCACTTTCTGGGAGGCCAGACGTTCGCGCGACCATTGGGCAATTTCGATGGCGGTCACGGTCCGCCCCGGCCGCGGCACCACCGCGACGAGAATTTCGTCCTCGCCGAGTTCTGACGGCACCGCGATCGCCGCGACTTCGAACACCGCCGGATGCTCGCCGATCACGCGGTCGAGCTCGGCGCCGGAAATATTTTCGCCGCGGCGCCGGATGATGTCCTTCTTGCGCGACACGAAAAAGAAATAGCCGTCGGCATCGCGCCGCACGAGATCGCCGGTCAGGAACCAGCCGTCGCGAAACGCGTTCTTCGTCTGCCCGGGATCGCGGAAATAGCCCTGCATGATGATGGGCGTCTTGACGATGAGTTCGCCGGCCTCGCCGACGGCGACGTCGTTGCCGTCATCGTCGACTACGCGGCATTGCGCCCACGGCCGCGCGGGATCCGGATGCCGGCCCACCGGTCCCATGCTGCCGACCTTCGCCGGGCCTTCGAGCGGTATGCAGGTGACACCGGGGATCTCGGTCATGCCGTAGCCGCCGATCAGATGCGGGACATGAAACTCGTGGCGGAACGTGTGCATCATCGGCTGGCGCGCGCCGTAGAGTTTCGTGATTTTATGGTCGGGGCGAAATTCCTCGCGCGGACGCTTCATCAATATCGTACCGATGGCTTCGATGATGTTGACCGCGGTGGCACCCGTGTCGGCCGCAATCTGCCAGAACGTGGTCGCCGAAAATCGCGGCACGATGACCATGCACGCGCCGCCGGCGAGCGTGCCGGCGACCGAATAGAACAATGCATTGATGTGAAAAAGCGGCAGCACGATCATCAGGCGGTCTTCCGGCTGCACGTAGATGCGCTGCACGAAAGCCTCGCCGCCGGTGACGAAACTGCGTTGGCTGTGCATCGCGCCTTTCGGAAAGCCGGTGGTGCCGGACGTATAGACGATCAGGCATGTATCGTCGGCCCCGCCGGGCGTTGGCATATCGATGGCGGGTGCTGCGGCGACCAGATCGGCGAGTGCCGGCACGCCGTCCGTCGCCCTGTCAAGCAGCGCAAACCACGGCGCAGGTGCGATTCCGCCTGCCGCTTCGCGCGCAACCGCCAGCGTTTCCGCGCTGCATACGACCGCCGCCACCTGCGCGTGCTCCATCACGTAGCGCGCTTCAGTCACGCCGAATTCGGGATTGACCGGCACCATGATCGCGCCAACCCGCGCCAGCGCCAGCAGCATCAACACGTGTCCGGGGTGGTTGCGCGCCATCACGGCCACGCGGTCGCCGTGCTTGATTCCGCGCGTCGCGAGCAGGTTCGCCGCGCCCAGCGTGAGGCCGTGAAATTCCTGCCAGCTCCACGTGCGGCACTCGAACACGATGAACGGCCGGCGCGGATCGCGCTCAAGGCGGCTCATGAACACGCCGTTCAGCGAGTAGTCGTGCGGCGGGTACGAGCGGATCACGTCAAGCGGGGATTTCATCGATTAAGCTATGGGAGTTGTAAAAAAGACCGCCAACGGCAAATGCAAAACGTCGCCGCGATTATAGCGCCGCGCCGCATCTCGCATATAATCGTGCCTCCAGTATCCAGGGTCCTTCCATCATGTTCGCGCCACCCCAACTCATCGAAACCGAAGTATTCGCCGCCGTGCCGCAAAACCTGCGCAAGACCCACGTGCCGGCCGAGCGCATCGCCGCGGGCGGCGGCGGAATCCCCGCCGGCAGCTTTCTCGAAGGCCCGTCGTTCGACCGCGCCGGCAATCTCTATGTCGTCGACATTCCGTACGGCCGCATATTCCGCATTTCGCCGCAGGGCAAGTTCGACGTCGTCGCCGAATACGACGGCGAGCCCAACGGCCTGCGCATCCACAAGGACGGGCGCATTTTCGTCGCCGACCACAAGCTCGGCATCGTGCTGCTCGATCCCGCGAGCGGAACCATCATACCCGTCGTCACGCGCTACCATCGCGAACACTTCAAAGGCGTCAACGACCTTACGTTCGCGTCCAATGGCGATCTCTATTTCACCGACCAGGGTCAAAGCGACATGTCGGACCCGACCGGCCGCGTGTATCGGTATACGGCGGCCGGCGTGCTGCAGAAACTCGCCGACTGCGTGCCTAGCCCGAACGGTCTCGTGTTGAATGTCAAGGAAGACACCTTGTTTGTCGCCGCGACTCGCGCGAACGCGGTGTGGCGCTTTCCGCTTGCGCCCGACGGCACGGTCGCGCGCATGGGCGTGCAAATCCAGATGTCGGGCGGCCGCGGGCCCGACGGCATGACCATCGACGAACACGACGGGCTCGTCGTAGCCCATCCGGACATGGGCGCGGTGTGGATCTTCAATCACCGCGGCGAGCCGCTGTACCGCGTGCAGTCGTGCGGCAGCGATCTGGTGACCAACGTCGCATTCGGCGGCCCCGACCGCAAGACGGTCTACATCACCGACTCCGGCAGCGGCTGCGTGCTCACCGCGCGTGTGCCCACGGCCGGGCGGCTGCTTTATTCGCATATGTAGCTCCTGTTCCGGCGACCATGAACCTCGACGCGGCGGATACCCGCGCACGCCTGGAAACCTTTCTGCGTGCCGCCGCGGGCGCGGATGCGGTACACATCAGAAAGCTTCACCGCCTCTCCGGCGGCGCGGTGCAGGAGAACTGGGCGCTCGACGCCGACATGGCCGGCGGCACGCATCCCGGTCCGCATCAATGGGTGTTGCGCACCGATGCCGCCGCGCGCGTCGCGGCGAGCCTCGGACGCAGCGACGAGTTTCATATCCTGCAGTTCGCGCACGCCGCCCGCCTGCACGCGCCGGAACCGCTGTGGCTATGCCGCGATCTCGCGGTCACCGGCCGCGAATTCTTCATCATGCAACGCCTGCCGGGCATCGCGAGCGGACATCGCGTCACGCGCGAAGCCGCGCTGGTGCCCGACCGCGCGCTGCTCGCGCGCGAACTGGCCGAAAATCTGGCGCGCCTGCACGCGATCAAGCCGCCGCAACCGAAGCTCGCGTTCCTTGCGACGACGCTCGCGCGGGACAACATCGCGCACTATCGGAAATATCTCGATGAACTCCCCGCCGCGCATCCCGCCCTCGAATGGGGATTGCGCTGGTGCGAAGTGCACGCGCCGCGCGAGGAGGAAGCCACGTTCATTCACCGCGACTATCGGACCGGCAATTACCTCGTGCACGAAGGCCGGCTCGCCGGCGTGCTTGACTGGGAATTCGCGGCGTTCGGCAATCCGCTCGAGGACGTCGGCTGGATATTCGCGAAATGCTGGCGATTCGCGGCCAAGGCGAGGCCCGCAGGCGGGATCGCCGAAGCCGCCGAGTTTCTCGAACCTTATCAACGTGCGTCCAGGCGCGCCGTAACGCCGGCTGCCCTCGTATACTGGCAGGTCATGGCGCATATCCGGTGGGCGATCATCGCATTGCAGCAGGCGCAGCGGCATTTGTCGGGCGACGAGCGCTCGCTCGAATTGGCGCTCACCGGCCGTATCGTCGCCGAACTCGAATATGAAATTGTTGCGCTGACGCGCAAGGTGATGAGTAATGTGTAATCGGCAATGGGTAAAAAACGTCTGTCACACTTCACCCATCGCTCATCACCCATAACGGCTCTCCAACCATGAACGATATTCCCGAGGCCGCCGAACTGCTCGCGATCGCACGCTCGACGCTGCTCGACAAACTGCTGCCGCGACTGCCGGACGAATTGCGCTACGACGCGCTGATGATCGCCAATGCAATGGTCATCGCCGCGCGCGAACATGCGGCGGGCGACAAGGCCGCGCACGCCGGGCTTGCGCGGCTGTCCGCATTGCTGGCAGAACGCAACGAACCGCTCGCCAGCGCAGAATTGATATCTGCGCGCGCCGACTTGAACCGCCGCCTCGCCACAGCAATACGCGCGGGTCGTTTCGACGACAAAGACCGCGCGGCATTGCTTGACCATCTCGCGCAGACGGCGGCTGACGAACTCGCGGTATCGAATCCGCGCGCGCTGGAATCCTGAAGCGACATTGCCGACCATGACGCCCGCGTCCATGTCGTTCGAGCCGTTGACGCCGACCGCGTTCCTCAAGCGCTCGGCCACCGTTTTCGGCGATCGCATTGCCGTAATCGACGGCGATCTCAAGTATACGTATGCAGAGTTTTACCGCCGCGCGCTGCAGCTTGCCGGCGCGCTGAGCGCGATGGGCGTGACCGCGGGCGCACGCGCCGCGGTTTTGGCCCCAAACACGCACGTGCTGCTCGAAGCGCATTACGGCGTGCCGCTCGCCGGTGCGGTGCTCGTCGCGCTCAATCAGCGACTGACCGCCGGCGATCTCGCTTACGCGATCCGCCACAGCGACGCGCAGGTGCTCGTTTACGATCATGAATTCGAAGCCGTCGCGCGAAATATCGCACGCGAGATCGGCGCGGGACTCAAACTGATACGCGCCGGCGGCACCGACGAGTACGAGCAGTGGATAACCGCCGCTTCTCCGCATGCGGAGCCGGTCGCCGACGAGCGCGGCATGCTTTCGATCAATTACACGAGCGGCACCACCGGCAAACCGAAAGGCGTGATGTATCACCACCGCGGCGCCTACCTGCAGGCGCTCGCGATGGTCGCGCACATGCGGCTCGATTGCGCAAGCACCTACCTGTGGACGCTGCCGATGTTCCACTGCAACGGCTGGTGTTTTACGTGGGGCGTCACGGCGGCGGGCGCAACCCACCTGTGCCTGCGCAAGCTCGACCCCGAACTCATCTGGCGGCACCTGCGCGAATCGGCCGTCACCCATTTTTGCGCGGCGCCGACGGTATTGATCATGATCGCGTGGGCGGAGGCGGCAAAACAAGGCAAGCTCACGCGACCCGTGCATGCAGCCACCGGCGGCGCACCGCCGACACCCGCGATCCTTATGCGCATGGCGGAACTCGGCATGGCAGTAACGCACCTTTACGGACTTACCGAAACCTTCGGCCCCGCGGTCGTCTGCGAGTGGCGCGTCGAGTGGAATGCGCTGCCGCTTGAAAAGCAGGGGCAGATCAAAGCCCGTCAGGGGGTCGGCAACGTGGTCGCGCAGGAACTGCGCATCGTGGACGTCGACGGCCGCGACGTGCCGGCCGATGCGAAAACCATCGGCGAAATTGCGTTGCGCGGCAACAACGTGATGCTGGGTTATTACCGCGACGAAGAAGCGACCCGCCGCGCGGCGCCCGACGGCTGGTTTCGCACCGGCGATCTCGGCGTGATGCATGCCGACCGCTATATCGAGATCAAGGACCGCTCGAAGGACATCATCCTCTCGGGCGGCGAAAATATCGCATCGGTCGAAGTCGAACGCGCGCTCGCCGCGCATGCGGCCGTGATGGAAGCCGCAGTCGTCGCCGGCCCGGATGCCAAGTGGGGCGAAGTGCCCATTGCTTATGTGACGCTGAAACCGGGCGCCACCGCGACCGAAGCGGAACTCATCGCGCACGTGCGAAATCTGCTCGCGCATTTCAAGGCGCCGAAGAAAATCGTGTTCGGCGAGTTGCCGAAGAACGCGACCGGCAAGATCCAGAAATTCGTTTTGCGCGAGCGCGCCAAGAACTCCGGCGATGGGTGATGAGTGAACGGTAAGCGGTAAACTGCCTCCATCACCCATCACTCATCACTCGTCACTCATCACTCATCACTCATCACGGATTCAACCATGGACTTTACGCTGCCGCCCCAAGTTGAAGATTTCCGCCGGCGCTACCGCGCATTCGTCGCGGAGCACGTCTTGCCGGTCGAGCGCGATCCGGCGTCGTTCGACGACCACGAAAATATCCGCCTCGACCTGCTCGACAAATTGCGCACGCAAGCGAAGGCGGAAGGCCTGTGGGCGCCGCAGATGCCCAAGGCTCTCGGCGGGCAGGGGCTCAACATGGTCGGCATCGCGGCGTGCTACGAGGAAATGAATTACTCGCTGTTCGGGCCGGCCGTGTTCAACTGCGCGGCGCCCGACGACGGCAACATGCGTTCCCTCAACCAGGTCGCGACGGACGCGCAGAAAGAGCGCTGGTTGAAGCCCATCGTCGACGGCAAGGTGCGCTCGTCTATCGTGATGACGGAGCCTGCGCCGGGCGCGGGTTCCGATCCCACGATGATGCTCACCACGGCGACGAAACAAGGCGGCAAGTGGGCGATCCACGGCCGCAAATGGTTCATCACCGGCGCGGGCGTCGCGCAGCATTTCATCCTGATCGCGAAAACGTCCGACGACAAGCGCAAAGGTCTTACGGCGTTCATGTTCGACCGCGATCAGCCGGGCTGGCGCATCGTGCGCCGCATTCCGATCATGGGACCGGAGGAACACGGCGGTCATTGCGAGCTCGAATTCGACGGGCTCGAAATTCCCGACGAGAACCGGCTGATGAACGTCGGCGACGGTTTGAAATACACGCAAATCCGCCTCGGCCCCGCCCGGCTCACGCATTGCATGCGCTGGCTGGGGCTCGCGCGCCGCTCGATGGCGATCGCGGCGGATTACGTCGAGCAGCGCAGCGGTCTCGGCATCAAGCTCGCCGATCGCGAATCCGTGCAATGGCTGCTCGGCGACGCGGCGATGCAGATCGAGATCGGCCGCCTGCTCGTGATGCGCGCAGCGGACAAGCTCGACCGCGGCGACTACGCGCGCAAGGAAGTGTCGATGGCGAAAGTCGCGGTTGCCGACGTCCTGCACCACGCGGTCGATACGGCCATCCAGTTGAACGGTGCGCGCGGCTACTCGGGGGATACGCCTCTCGAATGGATTTACCGCTACGCGCGCCAGGCGCGGCTCGTCGACGGCGCGTCGGAAGTGCACAAGATGGTGCTCGCAAGATTTCTCATGAAGGAGCGCGGCGACTTCTGGTCGTGGCAATAGGTCTGATATGCAAAGAGAGCCCGATGGCATGACTTGCTTATTTCGTTTTACCTGCTGCACTGCGGCCGCGCTGTTCGCTTGCGCGGCTCTGCCTGCCGCCGCGCAAAACTATCCGGACAAACCGGTCCGCATGATCGTGCCGTTCACGCCCGGCGGCTCGCAGGACGTGATCGCGCGGCTCTTCGCGCAAAAGCTCACCGAATCGCTCAAGCAGCAGGTCGTGATCGACAACCGCGGCGGCGCGGCGGGATTGATCGCGGCCGAACTCGTCGCGCACGCGCCGAAAGACGGCTACACGCTGTTTCTCATCACCGGCGGCCCGATTTCGCTGGCGCCTGCCCTGCATCCCAAGCTCCCGTACGATCCGATCAAGGACTTCGCGCCGATCACTCAGCTCGTCGACACTCCGATGGCGTTGATCGTAACGCCTTCGCTGCGCGCGAAAAAT
>CAZEAX010000076.1:7724-13786 GCA_964510405.1 uncultured Streptomyces sp.
CGGCTCGACCGGCAACGGCACTATTTCGCACCTGACGATGGAAGCGTTGAAGCATGCTGCCGGCATCAACATGACGCATGTGCCCTATAAAGGCGCGGCGCCGGCGATGATCGACATGCTGGCGGGCCAGGTATCGTTGATGTTCACCTCGACCGCATCGGCCGCACCGTACGTCGCGAGCGGGAAACTGCGCATGATCGCAGTCGCCTCGAAGAAGCGCTCATTGATGATGCCGGACGTGCCGACGCTGATCGAGTCGGGCGTCAGGAATTTCGAGTCGACGGTTTGGGTCGGCATGGCGGCCACGGGCGGCACGCCGCAGCCGGTCATCCGCAAGCTGCACGACGAGCTGATCCACGTATTGAACGCGCCGGACATGCAGGCGCGCCTGGCACCGCTCGGCGCGGAACCGGTCGGCAGCACGCCCGAACAGTTCGCCGCGCTGATCAAGGAAGACGTCGCGCGCTGGGCGCAGGTCGTCAAAGCCTCCGGCGTGCGCCTCGATTGAGCCGCGCGTCAAATTGCGTCACTCGGTCTTGATGCCCGACGTTTTGACGACTTTCGCCCACTTGGTAATTTCGCGGCGGATGTACGCGCCGAATTCGTCGGGCGTCGTGTTGCCCGCTTCCGAACCTTCCGCGGCGAGCCGCGTGCCGATGTCGGGCAATCGCAACGCGCGCCTGATCTCGGCATTGAGTTTCATGACGATTGCGCGCGGCGTGCCGGCGGGCGCCACCAGCCCCTGCCACGAGGTCGCTTCGTAACCCGCGACACCCGATTCGGCGAACGTCGGAAATTCCGGCAACGCGGCGAGCCGCTGCGCGCTCGTGATCGCGAGACCTTTGACTTTGCCGCTTCTTATATGGGGCAGCACGATCGGCGGCTGGCTGAACGTGAGCTGGATATGACCGCCCATGAGGTCGGTCAGCGCGAGCGACGCGCCTTTGTACGGGACATGCGTGAGTTCGATGCCGGCCATCACCTTGAACAACTCCACGGCGAGATGCGCGCCGCCGCCGGTGCCGGAAGAACCGAAATTCAACTGTCCGGGCTTCGCCTTCGCGAGCGCGATGAATTCGCGCAGATTTGCGATCGGCAGCACCGCATTCACCGTCGCCAGGTACGGCGTCACCACGACGAGCGTGATCGGCGCGAAATCGCGCAGCGGATCGTACGGCAGGTTCGCCGACGTGCTTACGTTGGTCGCCATCGTGCTGATCGAGCTCATCAGCAGCGTGTAGCCATCCGGCGGCGATTTCGCGGTCATCACCGCCGCGATGACGCCGCTGCCGCCGGCGCGATTGTCGACCACGACCTGCTGGCCGAGACGCTCGTACAGTTTCTGGCCCAACGCGCGCGCAACGATATCGGTCACGCCGCCTGGTGCGAAACCAACAATGAAACGAATGGGTTTATCAGGATAAGACTGCGCGAACGCCGGCAATACAAAAGCCGCCGCCGTCACCGCGAGCCATCGCTTCACAATTATTCCGACGAACCGCCGGAGAGGCGCGGCATTTCGAAACGGTCGGTGATGCGCGTATAGCCGCCCTTGCCGGCGAGGCGCCCGATCGGGTTCACGCGGCCGACGTCGACGTGATAGCGGTCGTTGACGAGACCGTCGTCGTAATGAAACCACACGACCTCGCCGATCACGAGATGGTTGGGCCGGCGGCCGAGCTCGATGATCTGCACGAGCCTGCACTCCATCGCGACGGGCGCTTCCTTGATGCGCGGCGGGCGCACCATTTTCGACGGCACGGCGGTGAAGCCGGCCTTCTCCAGCTCGTTGACGCCGCGCGGATAGTCGATTGCGCAGACGTTCATCTTGTCCTTGATGGCATCGCTCACGATGTGCACGACAAATTCGGGACAGTCGCGGATGTTGGCGACGGTGTCTTTCGCACCGCCTTCCTTGTTGCCCACCGAGAAACACAGCATCGCAGGGTCCGAGCCGACGGCGTTGAAAAAACTGAACGGCGCCGCGTTGGGCCCGGTCTTGCCGAGCGTCGTCACCAGCGCGATCGGCCGCGGCGTGACGGTGCCGACGAGCAGCTTGTACTGTTCTAACTGGGTTAGCTTTGAGGCGTCGAAATCGGACATGAAGTTTCCCGGTTGAAGGACCCGCTTATTCGGGCTGGATGTTGGCGGCCTTGATCAGTTTTGCATACTTGACGATTTCGCGCCCGTAATTGGCGGCGAGTTCCGCGGGCGAGCTGCCGACCGGGTCCGCGCCGTCATGCGACAGATAGTCGAGGACGTCGGGCGCTTTCAATGCCTTGAGGATTTCCGCATTCAATCTGGCCACGATGTCCTGCGGCGTGCCGGCCGGCACGAAAAACGCGTACCAGTTGTCCGACTCGAATTCGGGATAAAACGATTTCATCGTCGGCACGTCCGGCAGGATCGACGAGCGCTTCGCGGTCGTCACCGCGAGCACCCTGACTTTGCGGCTTTTCATGAAGGGTTGCGCCGACAGCACCGGCACGAACGCGATGTCCACTTCACCCGACAGCACCGCGGTGGTTGCCGCCCCCCCGCCCTTGTACGGGACGTGAGTCACCGCCACGCCCGCGTATTGCTTCAACATTTCGATCGAGAGATGGCTCGTCGTGCCGACGCCGTTGGAAGACGCGTTGAATTGCCCGGCGCGCTTTTTGGCGAGCGCCACCAGTTCAGGCACGCTTCTTACGGGCACGCTCGGGTGCACGACCAGAACCAGCGGTACCGAGGAAACCCACGATACGGGATCGAAGTCCTTGACCGGATCGAAGGCAAGTTTCTTGTAGAGACTCACGTTGACCGCGAGCGACGCGCTGGAAAACAATATCGTGTAGCCGTCGGGTGCCGCCCGCGCGACCGCCTCCGCGCCGATCAACCCGCCCGCACCTGTGCGGTTGTCGACGACAAACGGCTGGCCGAAGGTTTCGAAGAATTTCCTGCCGAACATGCGCGCCTGGATATCGAGGCCGCCGCCCGGCGCAAACGGCACCACGATGCGCACCGGCTTCACGGGCCACGTTTGCGCCGAAACGGCCCCGGCGCCCGTCAATGCAATCAACGCCGCGCCGGCACCGCAGGACAAACGACCGCGCATTGTGCGTCAGGCGCGGTAAATGGGCGCGGGCTGCGAGAAAAAAGACAGCAGGATATGGTACACCATCTCGTAGTTGATCTGCTGGAAACTCGCGTGCGAAATCCCGGACATCACGGTGAACTGCTTGTCGGGGTTCGGCAGGCGCTTGAAGAATTCGACCAGGTCGTCGAAGCTCGCAATGCCGTCGAACTGGCCGCGCATGATCAGCGACGGCACCGTGATTTTTCCCGGGTCGACTACCGGCAGCTTCGAGCACATGTCGACATAGGTGCCGGTCGGCATCGAATCGTCAAGTGCGAGCACCGCATCCGCGAATACTTCGACGACCTTCTTCTCGGCGCAACCCGGATGATCGCGCTCGAATATGCTGTGCATGAACGCGCGGTCGATCGGACGGCGGTTCATCTTGAGGAACTGGGGCAGTTTCTTGCGGCGCTCGTCGAGCGTCGGGCTGCCCTTGCCGGTCCACACGAATGCGTCCAGCGCGAGCCGCGCGACACGTTCCGGATGACGCTCGGCAAACATCGCGGCGCGCAGCGCGCCGGACGAAATGCCATAGACGAGAAAATTCTTCACGCCGCGCGTTTTCATGATGTAGTCGGTCGCGGCTTTCGCGTCGTCGGCGCCGTTGGCGATATCGCAATTAATGTCGCGCGACTTGTCCGAGCGCCCGTAGCCTTCCATATCGAAGCACCACGTGTCGTAACCCTGCGCGGCGAAATAATCCATCGCCGACGAGTACGGCCGAGCGGGCATCTGCAAATCGAAAGTCGGCGTCGACGCCATCGAGGAGCCGTGCACGAACAGCACAGTGCCTCGCAGCGGCTTTACCGTCGCCCGCTTTTCCCACAGGAAAAGTTTGACGTCGCCCTTCTTCGTCCAATGCTCCTGCCCCGTCGCTGCCACCGCCGCCTGCGTGCTCATTGAAACCGCTCCTGGTTATCGCCGCATTGATAAATGAGACAGGGCGCCCGCGTATCGAACATCATTGCGGCGCCGCTGCGAACGCCGCATTTTATACCGCCCGCCTCGCGCCGACAGCATAAATCCTGCCGCCGCGCGTTGCCGCGCGCCGCCGGTCGCACGTATAATCCGCCCTCCCGCCGAAATCGCAGCGTAGAACCGCCTCACCGCATCCTTCCACATGTTTCTGCTCGAACACGACGCCAAATCCCTGCTGGCACTGCACGGCGCGCCCGCGCCTGAAGGCGCGCTGCTCGAAAACGCACAGATCGCCGGCGCGCAACTGCCGCCCGCGCCGTGGGTCGTCAAGGCGCAAATCGCCGCCGGCGGGCGCGGCAAAGCAGGTCTGATCCGCACGGCAAAAACGCGCGACGACCTGCAATCACACCTCGGCGCGATCCTCTGCGCAACGCACAAAGGCATGGCCGTGCGCGCTTGCCGCATCGAATCGCAGGTGACTAACGTCGAAGAAACGTATTTGAGTTTCACGCTCGACCCGGTTTCCGCGAGCGTGCGGGTGATGCTCGCGGCCCGGGGCGGCGTCGAGATCGAAGCGCTTGCCGCTACTCCCGGCGCGCTGAAGAGCGCGCTCGCCGCACCGGAGCCCGCCGCACTGAATGCGGCCGTTGACGAACTCACGCGCGGACTCGCGCCACATATTGCGCGTGCATTGAACGATGCCGGGCACCAACTCGCGCGCGTCTTCCTGACGGCCGAGTTGTCGCTGCTTGAAATCAACCCGCTTTTCGTGCGGCCCGACGGCACCTGGCTCGCGGGCGATGCCAAAATCGTGACAGACGACGATGCCATGTTCCGGCAGCCGAAGTTACGCGCGCTGCTCGACAGCCGCGCAAGCGCCTATCCGGAGGCCCATCGCAAAGAGCGTTTCGGCTGCGATTACGTGGTCGTCGATCCCGAGGGTGAAATCGGTCTGCTGACGACCGGCGCGGGGCTCTCGATGATGCTGATCGACGAGCTGCGCGCGCTCGGCCTCAAGCCCTATAACTTTCTGGACGTGCGCACCGGCGGCCTGCGCGGCGACCCGGCGCGGCTCGTGAACGTGCTCAACTGGATCGCCGAAGGTCCGCGCGTGCGCGTACTGTTCGTCAACATCTTCGCCGGCATCACCGATCTCGGCGAATTTTCGCGGCTGCTGCTCGAAGCGTTCGCGCAAGTGCCCAAGCTCAAAGTGCCGATCGTTGCACGGCTCGTGGGCACCAATCTCGAGGCGGCTCGTGAATTTCTCGCCGCGCGCAATGTTCCCGTTTCCACGGACCTGGAAGAGGCCATCGCGCACGTGCGGCGGCACCTCGCATGATTGATCCGCGCATAGACCGCACCACCGGCGTCATCGTGCAGGGCATCACGGGCCGCGCCGGCCGCATGCACACGCGGCTCATGCGCGAATATGGCACTCACATCGTGGCCGGCGTCTCGCCGAAAGCTGGCGGCGATGTCGACGGGATTCCGGTTTTTGCGAACTGCAAAGAAGCCGTCGCCGCGACCAAAGCCGCCGCAAGCGTGCTGCTCGTCGGTGCCGAACAATTATTGAGCGCGATCGAAGACGCCGTCCACGCCGGCATCCGCTTAATCGTCACGCCGACTGAAGGCATGCCCGTGCATGACGCATTGCGCGCGCGGCGACTTACGCAGGAAGCGGGTGCGACGTGGATAGGCGCGTCGACGCCCGGCATGGCTGTAGCAGGCGAGGCGAAGCTCGGATTTCTGCCCGAAGCCGCGCTGATTCCGGGACCGCTCGGCATCATGTCCAAAAGCGGCACGCTCTCGTACGAATCCGGATTCCGGCTCGCGCAACGCGGCGTCGGCACGTCGATCTGGATCGGCGTGGGCGGCGACACGGTGAAAGGCACGCGCTTCGCGGAACTGGTCCCATTCTATGCGGCCGATGTGAAAAGCGAGGCGCTGGTATGCAAAGGCGAAAAACGCGGCAGTGTGGTAGAAGAGTTAGCCGATGATAAGCAGCAGATAGGAAGAGCACACC
>CAZEAX010000077.1:0-13766 GCA_964510405.1 uncultured Streptomyces sp.
CACAGCACGAACTGGTCGAGCGCGATGACCGACACCGGCGTGAGTTCCCGCCAGTCGAACGGGATCTTCGCCGACAACGGCAGCATATAGATGAGCGAATAGGCGATCAGTACCTTGTGCGGGTCGCCGGGGCTCGATTTCATGTACATCAGCGCTTCGGCGCCGGAGGCGCCGCCTTTCAGCGTGACCACCATCGGCTGCTTCATCAGGTTGTTCTTCTGAATCGCGGCCTGCATCATGCGCGCCATCTGGTCGGAGGCGCCGCCGGCGCCGGCGGCGACGACGATTTCAACCGGCTTGGTCGGTTGCCAGTCGGCGGCCGTGGCGGCGGGCGCGGTAAGTGCAGCGGCGGCTACCGCCGCGGCCAGCGGCAGTACTCGGATGTCGTGCAATAAATTGCGGATCGATTTCATCATGACTCCTCCTGTGGAATTGGCGCTGCGGCAGCGGGTTTTGCGAAACTGCTTTGCGTTAGTTTATCAGTCGGATACGGGTCGTGGCGGGGATGGCGGGCGGATTCGCGCATTCACACGGCGACACCCGCTGCGCGTGCCTTGCCGATTTCGTATTCGCGACCGGCCAGCATGTCGTCAAGCGTACCGAATGCATTCATATAATGGCCCTTGAAGCCTGCGGCTTCAATGCGTTTGAACAGATTGCCGAAATCGAGGTTGCCGGCGCCGGGTTGCAGATGCTCTTCCTTGCCCAGCCGGCGGCAGTCGGCCAGCCGCACCTCGCCGACGCGCGAAAAGTCGAGCGCGTCGATGAAACCGTCGATGCCGTCCGGCACCAGGTGCGCATGGTTGGCGGTGAACGACATGCGAAAGTTCGGCGACTTGATGCGGTCTAAGTAATACATCCATTCGGTCACGGTGTGCGCGAGGTAATGCACTTCGGCGTCTGCCGGTTCGTTGTTGAGGTTCTCGAGATAAAGTACCGCGCCCTTTTTTTCGGCGTAATCGACCATGCGGCTTAAGCGCGCGCAACCGGCTTCCATCCGCATCTCGACGTCGGACGAAAAGTGATAGCCCGCATGCACCACGATCCACTGCGCGCCGAGTTTCGGATAGATATCGATATGGCTTTTGAGATACGCATCGACCGCTTCGCCGACATACGGCGAATATTCCGCGACGTTGACCGCCGACAGGGTGTGCAGTCCGAGGGTGACACCATGCTTCGCTGCGAGTTGCCGCACGCCTTCAGCGCGTTTGTCGTCAAAAGCCGTGACCGCGTTGGCGTCGATGTCGAGTTGAACATCGATAAAACGAACGTCGTTTTGCGCGGCCCACTCGATGCCGTCCTCGAGCCTGACGCGGCGACCGAGGTCGATGCCGATGCGTTCGCGCAGCCCCAATCGTTTCTCCTTAACCATGTGTTATGACCACCGGGGCGCGAAACGTCACCACGGTCGCAAGCGACCTTAGGCTATCACGTGCATCACAGTTGCGGAACGTGTGCGGCGCGTACGACCTTGCCCCATTTTTCCGTTTCTGCGCGCAAGTACGCGCCTAATTCGGCGGGTATATTGGTCCAGGGTTCGACGCCCTGCGCGTCGAATTTCTGTTTCATGTCTTCGGCCGCCAACGCTTCGCGAGTGACTTGGCTAACCCTGGCGATAATGACAGGCGACGTGCCGGCTGGCATGAACAGCGCATACCACGTGCTGTAGTCGTAGTCGGGCACGCCCGCTTCCGTCAGCGTCGGCACGTCCGGGGTCGCGGGCGAACGCTTGGCGCTCGTCACGCCGAGCGCGCGGAGGCGGCCGCTGCGCACGTGCGGCAGCGCCGAGGCGAAGGTTGAAATCATCACCTGCACCTGCCCGCCGATCAGGTCGGTGATCGCGGGGCCGGTGCCTTTGTACGGCACGTGCACCATGTCGATTTTCAGCCGGTCTTTCAGCATTTCACCGGCGAGATGCGTGCCCGAACCGGAGCCGGCGGAAGCGAACGAGAGCTTGCCCGGATTGGCGCGCGCATAGTCGGTGAATTCCTTGATCGTCTTCGCGGGTATCGACGGATGGATGACGACGATGTTGGGTTGCACTGCCACCATCGACACCGGCGCCAGATCCCGGACGGCATTGTACGGCAGGGATTTGTACAGCCACGCGTTGAACGCCAGGCTGATATTGCCGAGCAGCAGCGTGTAACCGTCGGCCGGCGCTTTGCATACGATGTCGGTGCCGAGTGTGCTGCCGGCACCGCCGCGGTTATCGACGACGACAGGCTCGCCCAGCCCCTCGTTCAATCGCTGCGCTATGAGACGCGCGACGATATCGGTGCCGCCGCCCGGCGCGAACGGCACCACGAAGCGGATCGGCTTGGTCGGGTAACTTTGCGCTGCCGCGTCGCACGCGACGAGTACCAGCGCGGCAACGATGCCGACAAGCGTCCTTCTCATGGCGACTGCGTTCTCAGGCGACGCTGAGCTTGGCGGCCGGCTGTTTGCCCGCGGAGGCTTTGGTTGAAACGAGGTAATCCATTGCCGCGGCGGTTCCGCCCTTTTTATGCGGCACACCGGCGACGGCGAGCCCCATCTCGACGCCGGCCAGCGTGCCGGCGAGCATCAGATCGTTGAAGTCGCCCAGATGGCCGATGCGAAACACCTTGCCCGCGACCTTGCCGAGCCCGCTGCCGAGCGACATGTTGAAATTGTCGAGCACGGCTTTGCGAAACTCCGCTTCGTTGCGCCCCTCGGGCATCAGCACCGCCGTCAGCGCGCTCGAATATTCGGCCGGATTCAGGCACAGGATTTCCAAGCCCCACGCGCGCACCGCGCGCCGCGTCGCTTCCGCATGGCGGTCGTGGCGTTTGAACACATCGTCGAGACCCTCTTCGAGCAGCATGGCGAGTGCTTCGCGCAATCCATAGAGCAGGTTGGTCGCAGGCGTGTATGGAAAGAATCCTGTTTTGTTGGGTCCCAGCATGTCGTCCCAGCTCCAGTACGACTTCGGCAGCCGGGACGTTTTCATCGCGGTGAGCGCTTTGTCGCTGACGGCGTTGAACGACAATCCCGGCGGCAGCATCAAACCTTTTTGCGAACCCGCGACGGTGACATCGACGCCCCATTCATCGTGGCGGTAGTCGATCGACGCCAGCGATGAAATCGTATCGACGAGGTAGAGCGCCGGGTGTTTCGCGCGGTCGATCGCCTTGCGCACTTCGCCGATGCGCGAGGTGACGCCCGTCGAGGTTTCGTTATGCACGACGCACACCGCTTTGATCGCATGCTTCGTGTCCGCGGCAAGCCGCGCTTCGATCGCCGCCGGATCGGCGCCGTGGCGCCAGTCGCCGGCGATGAATTCGGGCACGAGGCCGAGCTTCTTCGCCATCGCATGCCACAACGTCGCGAAGTGGCCCGTTTCGCACATCAATACCTGGTCGCCGGGCGACAACGTGTTGACGAGTGCGGCTTCCCACGCGCCGGTTCCGGACGCCGGAAAAATCACGACCGGTGATTTCGTCTTGAAAACGGCTTTCAGTCCGGCGAGCACTTCCTGGCCGAGTTTCTGAAACGTCGGACCGCGATGATCGATCGTCGCGTTATCGATCGCGCGCAGCACGCGATCGGGCACGTTGGTCGGGCCGGGGATTTGCAGAAAATGGCGTCCGTTGATTCCAGTCATGGCGGCCTTGGCGGGGAAATCCCGGAAAAATGGGGAGGCACGCAGATTAGTTAAGTTGCGCGGGGGCGTCAACCCGCGAATAATTGCCGTTCCGATGACTGTCGCCCCGATCAAAATGCACCCGCGCGCGAACGCGAGCCCGCTCGCGCGTCGGCTCAAACGCGAAACGCAGGGCGAAGTTTTGTTCGATGCGTACTCGCGCGGACGCTATTCCACCGATGCATCGATTTACCAGATCGAACCCATCGGCGTCGTCATTCCGAAAACCGAAAGCGACGTGCAAATCGCGCTGCAGATCGCGCGCGAGGAAGGTGTCGCCGTATTGCCCCGCGGCGGCGGCACTTCGCAATGCGGCCAGACGGTTGGCGCCGCACTCGTGATCGACAGCAGCAGGCATCTCAACCAGATCCTGTCATTCGACCGCGATGCGGCGACCGTGTGCGTGCAGCCGGGCGTCGTGCTCGACCGGTTGAACGCGTGGCTGAAACCGCACGGCCTGTGGTATCCGGTCGACGTCTCGACGAGCGCGCAGGCGACGCTCGGCGGCATGGCCGGCAACAACAGTTGCGGCTCGCGCTCGATTCGCTACGGCAACATGGTCCACAATGTGCGCGCTATCGACGCGGTGCTCGCCGACGGTGCCGAATTCAATTTCGGCGACGTGCCGGGCGAACTCGCCAACCTCGATGCGCCGCCGGGCTATCTCGATCTCGTCAAAAAAATCCGCGCCATCGCCGCGCGCGAGGCAGAGGAGATCGAGCACCGTTTCCCGAAAGTGCTGAGACGCGTCGGCGGCTACAACCTCGATTCGGTCAACGGCGCCGGCCACAACATGGCGCATCTGCTGGTCGGCTCGGAAGGCACGCTCGCTTATTCGAAGCGTTTGCATTTGAATCTGTCGCCGTTGCCGAGGCACAAAACGCTCGGCGTCTGTCATTTCCCGACGTTTTATCGCGCGATGGAGGCGCCCCAGCGCATCGTCAAGCTCGGTCCGGCCGCAGTCGAGCTCGTCGATCGCACGATGATCGGACTTGCGCGGTCGAATCCCGCTTTCCGCGCCGTCGTCGATCGCTGCGTGCAGGGCGATCCGGACGCAATATTGCTCGTCGAATTCGCCGGCGACGACAAGGACGAGCAGATCGCAAAACTGAAACAACTCGTCGAGTTGATGGGCGAGCTGGGTCTGCCCGGCGGCGTCGTGGAAATCACCGACGCAACGCTGCAGCGCGAATTCTGGGAAGTGCGCAAGGCCGGGCTCAACATCATGATGTCGATGAAAGGCGACGGCAAGCCGGTCTCGTTCATCGAAGACTGCGCGGTGCCGCTCGAGCATCTCGCCGAATACACGGACCGCCTCACGCGCGTGTTCGAAAAGCACGGCACGCGCGGCACCTGGTACGCGCATGCGTCGGTCGGTTGCCTGCACGTGCGGCCCATCCTCAACATGCGCGAAGACGGCGCGCGCAAAATGCGCGCGATCGCCGAGGAGGCGTCGGAACTCGTGCGCGAATACAAAGGTGCTTATTCGGGCGAACACGGCGACGGACTCGTGCGGTCGGAGTGGATTGCGCCGATGTTCGGCCCGCGCATCACGCACGCGTTCGAGGAAATCAAGGATATCTTCGATCCGCGCGGCCTGATGAATCCGGGGAAGATCGTGCGTCCGTCGAAAATGGACGACCGTAAACTGTTTCGCTTCAAGCCCGACTACGCGGCGAAAAGGATCGAGACGGCGCTCGACTGGTCCGAATGGGAAGGCGATGCGGAGCATCGCGGGGACGGCTTCGCCAAAGCGATCGAGATGTGCAACAACAACGGCCATTGCCGCAAGTTCGATGCCGGCACGATGTGCCCGTCGTTCCGCGCGACCGGCGAGGAGCAGCACCTGACGCGCGGCCGGGCGAACACGCTGCGGCTCGCGCTGTCGGGCCAGCTGCCGATGAATCCCGGCGAGGACGCGTTCGTTTCGCAGGCGATGTACGAAACCATGGAATTGTGCGTGTCGTGCAAGGGCTGCAAGCGCGAGTGCCCGACCGGCGTCGACATGGCGAAAATGAAAATCGAGTTTCTGCATCATTACCGCCGGCATCATGGTTTGCGGTTGCGGGACCGGTTGGTCGCCTATCTGCCGCGCTATGCGCCGTGGGCGGCGCGCTTCGCGTGGCTTGCGAACCTGCGCGACGCGGTGCCGGGATTGGCGCTGCTGTCGGAGAAATTGCTGGGCTTCTCCGCGCGCCGTACGCTGCCGCAATGGCGGAGGGACACGTTCGGTGCGCGCCCGGGCGCGAGTGTCGGCGGCGGCACTATCAACGGCGAAGTGGTGTTGCTCATCGACACCTTCAACAATTATTTCGAACCCGAAAATGCGCGTGCGGCACTCACCGTACTGCGCGCCGCCGGTTACGTCGTGCATCTGCCGCGCGCGGCCGATAGTGCGCGGCCGTTGTGTTGCGGGCGAACGTTTCTCGCGGCCGGCCTGGTGAATGAAGCGCGCGCGGAAGCGCAACGCATGATCGCGGCATTGCGGCCGTTCATCGAGCGCGGCGTGCCGGTGGTGGGGCTGGAGCCGTCGTGCCTGCTCGGCTTGCGCGACGAATTTCTGTCGATGCTGCCCGGCGCGGACAGCGCGGCGCTCGCGCTCAACGCGATGTTGTTCGAGGAGTTCATCGCCCGCGAGGCCGACGCGGGCCGGCTTAAACTGAATCTCAAAGCGCTGCCGCAGAAAAAAGCGCTGCTGCACGGGCATTGCCATCAGAAGGCGTTCGACGTGATGCCCGCGGTGCACAAAGCTTTAAAGCTGGTGCCCGGCCTCGAAGTGGAGCCGATCGAATCGAGTTGCTGCGGCATGGCGGGCAGCTTCGGTTACGAAGCGGGTCACTACGACGTATCGATGAAAATGGCCGAAGCCAGCCTGTTGCCGAAAGTTCGCGCCGCCACCGCCGATACACTGATCGTCGCCGACGGCACGAGTTGCCGCCACCAGATCCACGACGGCGCGCAGCGCGATGCGTTGCACGTGGCGCGCGTGCTGGAACGGGCGCTCGCCGAACGCTGAGCAGGCGCCGCGGTCAGCGGCGGACCGCTTCACCCATGTAGTGGTCCGGCAACCCGGTCGCGATCTCGGGGAACACGCTGAGGATCACGACCGCCGCCATCATCAGGAACACGAACGGCAGGGTGCCCCACACGATGTCGCCCAGCTTGATGTCGGGTGCAATTTTGTTGATGACGAAAATATTGAGCCCGACCGGCGGATGGATTAGGCCCATCTCCATCACCACCGACATTACCACGCCGAACCAGATCAGGTCGAAACCCTCCGCCTTGAGCGGCGGCAGGATGATCGGTGCCGTCATCAGGATGATGCTGACCGGCGGCAGGAAGAAGCCGAGCACCACGACCAGCACGACCACCGCGAAGAAAAGCACCCATCGCGACAGATGCAGCCCGACGATCCATTCGGCCGCGCTCTGGCTGATATGCAGATAGCTCATCACGTACGAATACAGCAGCGACATCCCGATGATGATCATCAGCATGGTCGCTTCCGACAGAGTGCTGGTGAAGATCGGCTTCAGGTCGGACAATTTCCACGCGCGGTAAACGATCGCGATAAGAACAAGCGCGAGCACGGCACCGAGGCCCGCAGTTTCCGACGGCGTGGCGAAACCGCCGTAGAGCGCGAGCATCACGCCGATCAGCAGAATCAGAAACGGCAGCACGCGCGGAATCGCCGCGAAGCGTTCGGCCATCGTGTAGGTATCGACCTGCAGGATGCGCGCGCTCTCGCCGCCCGCGTCCGCGTGGGCGCGCGCGCTGCGATGTTCGTAGTTGTAGCGCACCATGCCGTAGGCGGCAAACATGACGACAAGCAACACGCCGGGTCCGATGCCGGCGAGAAAGAGGCGTCCCAGCGATTGCTCGGCGGCCACCGCATAAAGAATCAGCGTGATCGACGGCGGCAGCAGGATGCCGAGCGTGCCGCCGGCAGCGACGAGCCCCGCCGAAAGCCGCGCCGAATAACCGCGCTCGCGCATTTCCGGGATGGCCGAACTGCCGATCGCGGAACACGTTGCCGCGCTCGAGCCCGCCATCGCCGCGAACAGGCCGCACGCGAGCGTCACCGCGATGCCCAGGCCACCGGGAACTTTATGCAGCCACACGTGAAGCGCGGAATAGAGGTCCCGCCCTGCGCGCGATTTGCCGATCGCCGCACCCTTGAGTATGAACAGCGGAATCGTGAGCAGAGTGATGCTGGCCATTTCCTCGTAGACGTTCTGCGCGACGGTATCGAGCGATGCATGCGGCATGAAGCAGACCATGAACAGCGTTGCCACCGTGCCCAGTGCAAACGCAATGGGCATGCCGGAAAACAGGATCAGGAGGGTCATGCCTCCATAGAGCAGGCCGAGCTGCAGCGTCGACATTATGGGTTGTTATCGCGGAGAGACTGCCGCGTCAGTACTTGCTCGGTCAGCACCAGCACGAGGAGCGTCATGCCGACTGCCATGCAGCCATACGGGATCCATAGCGGCGCGCCGAAAGCCGACCCTGATATCTGGCCGTCTTTCACCGCCTCGAACAAAAGCGACCAGCACTTCCAGCCGAAGAACGTGCAAAAGATCAGCGTCGCGATATCGCTGACGAAACGCCGCACGCGGTCGGCGGCGGGCGGCAGCACCGCGCCCAACGCCTGGATACCGACGTGCCCGCGCCATTGCTGCACCCAGCCGGCCGACAGAAACGTTGCTCCGACCAGCAGAAAAATCGATACTTCGTCCTGCCAGTCGCTCGGGATCTTGAACAGGTAGCGCGCGGTGGCTTCCCAGGTGAGCACGCAGGCGGCGATGCCGGTGGCGACCGCGCCGATGGCGGCAGCCGCCTGGTTGACCCGCCGCAACCACACCACCGCGTGGCCGAAAGCGCCGCGCGGCGGTTTGTCGAAGTAAAGGGTGGTCGGCGGTTCGGGCGCTACGCTCACGCCACGGCTTTCGCCATTTTGAGGAAGCGCTCGCACTCGGCGCTACGCTTGGAGAAATCCGTCCACGCCGCTTCTTCTGCGATCTTGCGCCAGCGGTCGACCACGGCCTGGTCCATGTCGACGACCTTGGCGTTCACTTTGCGGTACACGGCCGCGACAGCATCGTCGTCTTCCCTGGCCGATGCCGTCGCGAAAGTTTCGAGCTCGAGGCCCACGTCGGTGATCGCTTTCTGTTGCGCGGGCGTCAGCGAGTTGAAAATATCCTTCGACATGAGCAGCGGCTCGAGCATGTACCAGAAGCTTTTGCCGCGTCCGGACGTGAGCGCCTTGGAAATTTCCTCGAGCCGGAACGAGATCAGGCTGGTGGAGGAGGTGACCGCGGCATCCAGCGAGCCGGTCTGCATCGCCGGATAAATTTCGTTCGACGGCACGCTCGAGATGATGCCGCCCGCCGCCTTGAGCATGAGGTCCATCTCGCGGCTGCCGCCGCGGATTTTGAGGCCCTTCACGTCGTCGGGCGCCACGACGGGATTCGCGCGCGAGGCGGTACCGCCGGCCTGCCAGATCCACGTAATGATCTTTACGCCTTTTTCATCGAGCAGCTTGACGAGCTCGCGTCCGATCTCGGCTTTCTTCCACGCAAAGCCCTGCTCGTATGACGTGACCATGCACGGCATGAGGCCGATATTGAGTTCCTGCACTTCGCCGCCGGCATAGGCGAGCGGATAGAGCGTCATGTCGAGCGCGCCCTTGCGCAGCGCCGAAAATTGCGCCACCGTTTTCATCAGCGACGAGCCGGGATAGACCTCGAACTTGAGCGAGCCGTTCGTGCGCTTCTCGACTTCGGCGGCGAATTTCCGCGTGAGACGGTCGCGGAAGTCGCCCTTGTCGAGCGTGCCGCCGGGAAACTGGTGGGATATCTTGATGGTCTTGGCGTCAGCGGCGTAACCCATGCGGGATGCAGCCAGGATGGCGGGAGTTGCGGCGAGGCCTTGCAGTACTTTGCGGCGGGAAAGTGTCATGGCTGGTGTCCTCCTGTATCGATGCGATTGATCCCCTGGGCTGGCGTTCGAACGCCTATATTTGGGAATTTGCGCGCTTATTCTATGCCGTCCCGCGCGGCAGAACAAATTTCGCGGCCGCGCCGCGCGCGGATGCAATCAGATCTTTTGTTCGTAGCGCCGCACGCGCGTTTCGTCGACTTCGACACCCAGGCCGGCACCGGTCGGAATCGCGGCGTGGCCATCGGCGAATGACAGCGGCGCGTGCACGATGTCGTCGGCCAGATACTGGCTTGTCAGGCTGACGCCCCACGCGAGCGAGGGAATGGCCGCCGCGAGGTGCAATACCGCCGCCGTGCCTATGTTTGACTCGGCGACCTTGCACGCGAGGTTGACTTTCATGCCGAGCGATTCGCACAGCACCGCCGCCTGGTGGACCGGCCGCAAGCCGCCCAGCTTGATCGCCTTCAAACTGCCGCCGCGCGCCGCGTGCATTTCGTGGTGGCGCGCGATGTCCGCGATGCTGTGCACGCCTTCGTCGAAGCCGATCGGCACGCGGCTTGCCGCGGCGACTTTGGCCATGCCGGCCAGATCGGTGCCGCGGACCGGCTGTTCAAGAAAATCGAGCGACGTGTCGGCGACCGCGCGCACGTAGTCGATCGCTTCTTCGACCGTCCAACCCTGGTTGACATCGGCCGAGACCAGATTGCCGCCGCCCAACGCCGCGCAGATTCGCCGCGTGCGTTCGGCATCGGCAGCGGGCGTATCGACGCCGACCTTGATCTTGTAAGCGACGAAGCCTCCGGCGAGTTTGCGTTTGGCTTCTTCGACATCCGCATCGGCGTTGCCGGTGCCGATCAGCCACAGCGTGGGCACGCGCTCGCGCCGCTTGCCGCCCAGCAATTCGTAAACCGGTTTGTCGAGCGCGCGGCCTAACGCATCGTGCCACGCCATCTCGATCGCGGCCTTGGCGGCGTTGTTGCCGTACATCGCGCCATCCATGATCGAGCTTGCCGTTTCGACGGCGGCGAGCGGACAGTTCGCCAGCGCGGGCGCCATGTGGCGCACCGCGATGGTCATGCTTTCCATGGTCTCGCCGGTCATGGTCGGCGCGGAAGCCGCTTCGCCCCAGCCGACATGGCCCGCATCGGTTTCCATTCTGACGAGCACGTTGTCCGCGCTCGCAATCAGCACGCCGGCCATTTTCATCGGCTTCGCCATCGGCAGGCGCACCGCGATGGCGTCGACGCGTTTTATCCGGACGTGCGTGGCGAGTTGCGCCGGTGCGCGAGTATGGGCGACGGTGGTGGTCATGTGCGAACGCGGGCGTTGTCGATCGGCAGACTTAAATCTTGCCGATTTTTTTGACCGCCCCGGCCAGGCGTTTGTAATCGGCGTCGAAAAATTCCTTGAACGCCGGCGCGTCGCGATAATCGACCACGACGTCCGCCTTGTGCATCGCATCCTGAAACGCGGGATCCGCGACCGATTTGCGGATCACGTCGCGCAATTTGACCAGCGTTGCTTCGGGTGTGCCGGCGGTGGCGAACAATCCAACCCACAAATACGCTTCGACATCAAAGCCCGCTTCTTTCAGCGTAGGCGCATCGGGGACGGCCGGCGCGCGCTTCAGGCTGGAGACCGCCAGTACGCGCAGCTTGCCGCCTTTGACGTGCGGCGACACCGTGCCGAGGCCCTGCATAGTCGTGTCGACGTGGCCGCCCAGCAGTTGGATTACGGCCGGCCCGCCGCCCGTGGTCGGCACGTGGCGCATTTTTAATCCGGCGGCATCGAGAAACATCGCGAACGGCACGTGCGTAATGCTGTACGGGCCGGACGACGAGAACGACATTTCGCCATTGCGCGCCTTGGCGGCAGCGACGAGCTCGCTTATCGATTTGATCGGCTTTTCCGTCTGCACGGTAATCGTCAGCGGATCGGCGCTGAGCAACGCGAGCGGGGAGAGTTGTTCCAGTTTGTACGGAGACTCGATGCCGTACACCTTGTCTTTTTCGACGGCGAGATAAATATTCGGCGTCGTCACCAGCACGTTGTAACCGTCGGGCGGCTGGTTGGCAACGAACGCGGTGCCCGCGGCCGCGGTGCCGCCCGGCTTATTGAGCACCGGCGCGGGTTGCTTGTAGAGCTTTTCGATCACCGCACCGAGCGGTTGCGCATGGATCTGGTTCATGCCGCCCGGCGGATTCGGCACGATCAGGTTGATCGCGCGCGCGGGAAAATCCTGGGTGTGGCCGGCGGTTGCGATTACGGCAAGCGCGGCTGCGGGCAATAAACGGTACATGATTTCTCCTCGGTGGACGGCGGGCCGGCACGAGGTAGCGATGCCGCGCTTCGACCTGAGCGCGCACCGTAACGCTCAAGGCGTCACCATGTCAACCCGCGCGCCGTCCGCCGGTTGGCAATCGCCACGTTCTCCGTTACCTTACGACCTCGCTTCGTAACGCACTCCAAGGACGAACCATGTTCAACCCGTTCCAGCCTTTGCAGATGATCAAAACCGAAGTCTTCATGTCGATGCCGGCGAAGTTTCGCAAGAAATCGCGTTCCGCCTGGTCGGACCCCAACCGGCAGGGCGCCGAAGTCGAATGCTTTCTCGAAGGCCCGTCGTTCGATCGCGAAGGCAATTTGTGGTTTGTCGACATCCCGTTCGGCCGGATTTTCCGCATTACGCCGAAAAAAGACTGGGAACTCGTGACGCAATATGACGGCTGGCCGAACGGTCTGAAGATCCACAAGGACGGCCGAATTTTCATCTGCGATTACAAGGAGGGCCTGCTCGTTCTCGATCCGAAGACGGGCAAGATTGAAACCGTATTGCGCACCGCGTTCAGCGAAGGTTTCAAGGGACTGAACGATCTGCACTTCGCCGCCAACGGCGATCTCTATTTCACCGATCAGGGCCAGACCGGCATCGCCGATCCGACGGGGCGCGTCTACCGTCTCGACGCCAAGGGCCGGCTCGACCGCCTGTGTGACAACGTGCCGAGTCCGAACGGCATAACGCTGTCGACGACCGACAAGCATGTGTACGTCGGCGTCACGCGCTCGCAGCAGATCTGGCGCCTGCCGCTGATGGCCGACGGCACGATCTCGAAGACAGGCGTCGCGGTGCAGTTGTCGGGCGGCGTCGGCGGTCCCGACGGGGTGGAAATGGATTCCGAGAACGGTTTGCTCGTGTGCCAGTTGGGCGTCGGCGTCTGGCGCTTCGACAGCAACATGCTGCCCACCCATCTCATTTATTCCGAAGATCACAAGCATCATCACCTCGCGAACATCGCGTGCGGCGGGCCCGACAACAAAACGCTGTACATAACGGAGTCATTGTCCGGCGACATCCTCACGGCGAAGCTGCCGGTCGCCGGTAAAAAAATGTTCGCGCATCAATAACGCGCGGCGGCGGCTTAACCGCATGCATACAGCCGCGTTCCGCACCGGCGTGCGCGAATCGTTCGGCGTGCCGGGCGGCGTGATGGCCGCCAGCTATCTGGGCTTCGGCGCGCTCGCGTTTTCGAGCGGCATACCGGTGTGGATCGTCATCGTCTCGACGATCACGATATGGGCCTTGCCGGGCCAGCTCGTGATGGTCGACATGTGGCAGATCGGCGCGCCGATGATCGCGATTCTGCTCGCCGTCATGCTCACCAACGCGCGCTTCCTGCCGATGACCGTCACGCTGATGCCGGTGATACGCGCCCGCGGTCATCGCCCGTGGGTTTACTACCTGGCGGCGCAGTGCGTCGCAATGAGTTCGTGGGTTATCTGCATGCGCCGCGGTCCGGAGATGCCGGGCGCGGAGCGCATCGACTATCTGTGCGGGCTGGCGGCCGGTTTCATCGCGATCGGCGTGTGCGCCGGTGCGGTCGGCTATTACATTGCAGAGTCTATCCCCAAGGTGATGCAGATCGGCATGGTGTTTCTTGCGCCCGTATATTTCTTCGTGTTCCTGATCGTCGAGGTGCGCACGCGGATGGTGGCCATCGCGCTCGCCTGCGGCGGCGTCGCGGGCCCGCTTTTATTCCTGATAACGCCGCAATGGAGCGTGCTGCTTGCCGGTTTCATCGGCGGCACGCTGGCTTTTGCGATTCACCACACCTTGGAGCGTTCGCATGTCTGACATCGGCATCCTGCTGGTGCT
>CAZEAX010000078.1:0-13646 GCA_964510405.1 uncultured Streptomyces sp.
GCCCGATCTTCGGCAACGTCGGGCCGATCCTCGTGCAGAATTCGTCGGGACGCGGCGCGATGGAAGCGTCGCTCACCAATCTCTTCAATCCCGGCGACGCGGTCGCGATGCTGGTGAACGGCCGCTTCGGTCTGCGCTACGCCGCCATCGCGCGCGACATGGGGCTCGTCGTCCATCCGGTGGGGCCTGAATGGGGCTACGCCGTGAGCGAAAGCGCGATCGCCGACACGCTCACGCAGCATCCGGAGATCAAGGGTCTGATCGGTTCGATGTGCGAGACCGGCACCGGCGTCATGAACGATCTCGATGTGATCGGCCGCATGGGCCGGCGCTTTAACGTGATCACCGTCGTCGATGCCGTGTCGGCGGCCGCCGGCATGCCCATCCGCATGACGGAGCGCAACCTCGACGTGTGCTTCTCGGGCATCCAGAAATGTTTCATGTCTCCGCCGGGGCTCGCGCTGATCGCGACCAGCAATCGCGTGTGGGACGCGATCCGCGCGTGCAAACATTACCGGCATTACTTCAACTGGATAAAAATGCGCGAATGGCTCGAGCTGCCCAAGGCGCGCATGATGGGCACGCCGCCGGAGTCGCTGATCCGCAGTCTCGCGCGCGCGGTCGCGATGATGCACGAGGAGGGCATGCCGAACGTTTACGCGCGCCATGCGTTGCTCGCTGAGGCGTTTCACGCGTTCGTGCACGCCGCCGGCTGCGAACTGGTGGCGAAAGAGCCGCAATACCGCTCGCACACGGTGTCCGCGATGCTGCTGCCGGCCGGCATCAACGCCGGCGAAGTCGTGAAGCGTGCGCTTGCGAACGACAACGTGCGGCTGTCCGCGGGGCAGGACACGTTGAAAGAAACCGCGATCCGCATAGGCCACATGGGACCGGTGCAGCCGGCGATGCTGGCGCGCGGCGTGCGGGCGCTGGCGCGCGCTTTGACGGAACTTGGCATGGATGCGAAGCTCGCGCAGGCCGGCGTCGACGCGTGCACGCAAGTGCTGGCGCGCGGCGAGCGCAAAGCTGCGGCGTAAGAATTGTTTACCCCCTCCCTGGCTCTCCCCCGCCTTGCAAGGGAGGGAAATTCAAAACCGGATACCTTCCCCTGCAGCGCGGGGGAAGGCTAGGATGGGGGCTGTGAAAACGGGGAGTCAGATCATGAAGTTGCGAAACACTTTTTATATGCTCGCATTGTTCGCGGCGATGTACTCAATCGCACATGGTGCGGACGACTATCCGTCTCGGCCCATTCGCATCATCGTGCCGTCACCGCCCGGCGGGGGCAACGACATCATGGCCCGCATCGGCGCGCAGCGCCTGAGCGAAGCGTGGTCGCGGCCCGTGATCGTCGACAACCGCGCGGGCGCCGGCGGCGCGATCGCGTTCGAATTGGTCGCGCACGCGGAACCCGACGGCTACACGCTGCTCCTGGGCAGCACGAACCTGACGGTGTTGCCCGATATCACCAAGGTCGCGTACGACCCGATCAGGGATTTCGCGCCGGTCTCGCTGATGTCGACCGCGATGAACATCCTGCTCGTGCATCCGAGCGTGCCGGCGGATTCGGTGAAGCAGTTGATCGCGCTCGCGAAAACGCAACCTGGAAAACTCATGTATGCGTCGTCGAGCGTGGCGACGTCGTCGCATCTCGCGGCCGAAATGTTCTGCATGCAGGCCGGCATCAAGATGCTGCACGTGCCGTACAAAGGCGCGGGACCGGCGCTGACCGACCTGATGGGCGGCCAGGTGCAGGCGTTGTTCGCCAACCCGGCCGCCGCGATTGCGCACGTGCGCTCGGGCAAGCTGCGCGCGCTCGCGGTCACCGGCGACAAGCGTTCGACGGTCATGCCCGAAGTGCCGACCGTTGCCGAAGCGGCGCTGCCGGGTTTCGAAGCGAGCACGTGGTGGGGCATCCTCGCGCCCGCGCGCACGTCGAACGCGCTCGTCGCGAAACTGAACGAGGAACTCGCGCATGCGCTGACGCAGCCGGAAGCGTTGAACCGGATTGCCGCGCTCGGCGCGGACGTGGTCGGCGGGCCGCCGAAAAAACTCGCCGATCACCTGCGCGCGGAAATTCCCAAGTGGCGCAAAGTCGTGGTCGCCGCCGACATCAAGCTCTAGCCGGCATCGCCCGCGCGCAAATCCGATTGCGGCTTCAAAGTTCGCGCGCTTTGAACGTGTCGCAGGAATTCACATTGCCGTTGTCGAGGCCGCGGCGCAGCCAGCGCACGCGCTGCGCCGAAGTCCCGTGCGTGAAAGAGTCGGGCACTACGCGGCCCTGCGTCTGTTCCTGCAGCGTATCGTCGCCGATCGCCGACGCCGCTTTGAGCGCGCCCTCGACGTCGCCCGGATCGAGAAAATGTTTGCTCTGTTCGGTGTGATGGGCCCACACGCCGGCGAAACAATCGGCCTGGAGTTCCAATCGCACCGATAACGCGTTGTAAGCCTCCTGCGACACGCGGCCGCGCCGCGCATCGAGTTGCTCCGTGATGCCGAGCAGGTTCTGCACGTGATGGCCGACTTCGTGCGCGATCACGTAGGCCTGCGCGAAATCGCCCGCGACGTGGAAACGTTCGCGCATCAACTCGTAAAAACGCAAGTCGATGTAGACCTTGCGGTCGCCGGGGCAATAAAAGGGGCCGGCGGCGGCCTGCCCCATGCCGCAGGCCGTGGGAAAAGAGCCGGAGAACAAGACGAGCTTGGGCGGCGGGTAGCGGTTGCCGGATGCGCCGAATATTCCGCTCCACGCATCTTCCGTCGACGCCAGCACGCGCGCGACGAACGCGGCTTTCTGGTCGCCGGCGGGCGGATGCGGCGCCGGCTGTCCCGATTCGACCGGCGCCTGCGCGACGGGCGCATTGCCCGAGAGCAGGCTCAGGATGACACCCGGGTCGATGCCGAACACGTACGAGCCGACGAGCGCGATCAATATTGCGCCGATACCCAGGCCGCGGCCCATGCCGCCGCCGCCGCGCATGTCTTCCACGTTGCTGCTTTCGCGTTCGTCGTCGAGGCGCATTGATCAAGTGCTTTCGTGTGAAGGTTGCGGCCAGTATAAACCGCCGCGCCGCCGGCGCCACGGTCCAGCCCGGACAATAACGCGACGGCGGGCTTTTGTTATGATTCGCACAGACGACGCGCAGAATAACGGATAACCGACGCGTTCTCATACGCGGCGAGGGGAGGAACAGATGGCGCGCTGGAAAATTTTTCTGGAGGTACTCATGCTGACAACCACGCTGGCGGCGGGCGGCGCGCGCGCCGAACCCGCAGACCGCACGGTCGCGGTCAACGGCCTCAACATCCATTATCTCGACTGGGGCTCGGCCGGCAAGCCGCCCCTGATACTGCTGCACGGCATCGCGCGCACCGCACACACGTTCGGCCATCTCGCGCCGCACTTCACCGCGAACTACCACGTGATCGCCGTCGACATGCGCGGCCACGGCGATTCGGCGTGGGACCCGCAGGGCTCGTACGTCGTCGAAGATTACGTCAAGGACATCGCGGCGTTGATCGCGCAATTGAAGTTGAGCAACATCGTGCTGTGGGGCAACTCGACGGGCGGCCGCGTCGCGCAGATGATAGGCGGGTTGCATCCCGATCTCGTGACGGCGGTGATCGTCGAAGACGTGGGGCCGGAGCGCCCGCGCGAAGTTTCCAACCGACGCGCGGACCGCATGGGCAGGGAAGCGGACGGCTGGGCGACGGCGGACGACATGCTCGTGCAGGTGAAGAAGGAAAACCCGCGCACCCCCGAGCCCGTGCTGAAGGAGCTGGTGCGCTATGGCTCGAAGCCGCGCGCGGACGGGCGCATCGTGTGGAAACGCGATCCGGCGATATTGAACGGCTTCGTTCCCACGGAGTTGTGGGCGACCGTGCGCCTCATCAAGGCGCCGGTTATTTACATCCTCGGCGGCGCGAGCAACATCGTGCCCGCGCAGACGCAGATGGACATCCGGCGCGATCTGCCGCAATCGGAGATCGTCATGATGCCGGGGCTCGGCCACTATCCGAGCGACGAAAAGCCCGCGGAGTTTCTGGCGATAGTCGAGCGCTTCCTCGCGGGCGTTCAGAACCGCAAATAGTTAAACGCTGTCGCCAAAGCGCCCCCATCCCGGCCTTCCCCCGCATTGCGGGGGAAGGCGCGTTCAAAAAGTTTTCACGATTTAACTCCCTCCCTTGCGCATGTAATGCGCGGGGGCGGGCCGGGGCGGGGGCAAAACCAAAGACCCAAAAAAATCCCCCGGGCATGAAGCCCGGGGGAGGGGACGCTGCGTAAGTACAGGGAGGAACTTAGCGGCGCCCGCCATGACCGCCGGAGAAACCACCTGCGGGCCGGGATGCCATCGCGTAGTGGCTGGGTTGCTGCATGCCGCGGTTCGCCTGCATGGTGGGGTAGCTGCGCGGCGTGGTCGAGGGTTGCTGTGCGCCGCCGCCGAAGCCACTGTGGTTTTGCGAACCTTGACCTTGGTAGGTGTGCTGCGCGCCGCCCGTGCCGCCGCCGTTCGCCTGCCGGTTCCAGCGGTCACCGCCATTTTGACGGTCACCGAAGTTCCGGTTGTCGCGGAAATCGTTGCGGCGGTCGCCGCGGTCCGCGCGCATGTCCTGGCGGTCGTGGCGCACGTCGCGATAGTCGTTGCGGCGGTCGCCGCGATCGGCGCGCAGGTCGCGCCGGTCGTTGCGCATGTCGCGTGAATCACGATTGCGTTCCGCCGTGTCGCGATTGAGCTCCTGGCGGTCATTGCGGATTTCGCGGTTGTCATTTCTCAACTCGGAGCGATCGCGCGCAACGCCTGCCATGTTGCCGCTTCTTTCGTCGGCGCGCAGCTGGCGCATGTCCTGATTGCGCTCGCGGTAGTCGCCCGCCAGCTCGCGCCGGTCGCCGCTGATCTCGCGGTTGTCGCGGCGAAGTTCACCGCGGTCGCCCGCGATGTCGCGCCGGTCGCCGCGGTTGTCGCGGTTGTCGCCGCGCAGGTCGCGGCGGTCATTTGCAATGTCATGCCGGTCGCCGCGAATGTCGCCGCTGCCCGGCTGGCCGGATTGCGCCTGATGCGAGAAGCCCGGATTCTGACCGACGCCGGTCGCGCCGGTTTGCGTACCCGGCGTTTGCTGGGAACCGCGGTAATTGCCGCGACCGCTTCCCGTGTCGGACGGTGAACCGGAGGGTGAAGTGTACTGCGTGTTATATGACGGCGGCGTAGCGGTGTCCTGCGTTTGACCCGTCGTGCGGTGATCGATGCGCGTGCTGCCTGTATCTGACGTTACGCTTTGCGCATAGACGGCGGGCATTGAAACTGCCAATGCGGCACCGACTGCCAGCGCGAGCAAGGATTTGCGGAACATGTGAGTCTCCTTCGATCTACGGTGCGGCACATGCCATCACCTGTAGCCGCAACGTTACGTCCGATGTCCGGAGAGTTCCCGGTGTTTTACATTGAATTACCCCCGCTTACACATCCTTACAAATCGGGCGCGCGCCCGCCGTGCGGCGTCGTTTGTAACGAATTGTTTCATGGGAATCCGGCAACACACTGTTACCCTTTTTCGATGGAATTTTGCGGGCGGCCGGCTGATCATATGAACACGGGCAAGGAAGCTATACGCCCTGATCAACAGGAAAGAAGGAGACGGATCATGAAAACTTCAACAAAACTTTTGTTTGCGGGTGTTCTGTTCGCGGCTTCGAGCGCACCACTGGTGGCTGCGGCCGCGGTCAACGTCGATGTCAACATCGGCATCCCGGGATATTCCTCCTATGCGGTGCCGCAACCCGTTTATTACCCGCCCGCCGTGTACTACGCTCCGGCGCCGCGCAGCTACGGCTACGGTTACGCGCACCATCGCGACTGGGACCGCCGCTGGGACCGGCACGAGCGCCACGATGAGCATCGCCGCTGGTAGCAACGGCAACCCTGCTTCGCAAGGTTAAAGGCTCGTTTGACTCCGGGACGCACGCGGCAGCCGCGCAACCGCGCGGCAGCGGGCGCCCTGGACGGGGAAGCAAAGGAGACGATCATGTTTGCACGCACAGGACGGATTTTGATTTCGATGCTGGTGCTGCTGTTTGCGGCAACGGCCGCAAATGCGCAGCAGGACCCGAGGCCGCCGGCGTTTACGCAGGAGGAGCTCGATCAGATTCTCGCGCCGATCGCGCTGTATCCCGACGCGCTGCTGTCGCAAATCATGATGGCGGCGACTTATCCCGACGATGTCATCGACGCGGCGCAATGGTCGCGGCGCAATTCCGATCTCAACGGCGACCGCGCGGTGCGCGCCGTCGAGCGTTACGACTGGGACCCGAGCGTGAAGTCGCTGGTCGCCTTTCCGCAGATCCTCGACATGATGGACGCGAAGATCAACTGGACGGAGGATCTCGGCGACGCGTTTCTCGACCAGCAGGCGCAGGTGATGGACACGGTCCAGTATCTGCGCCGCCAGGCGTACACGGCGGGCAATCTGCAGTCGTCCGACCAGTTCCGCGTCGATGTGCGCGATTCGAGTTTCGTGATCGAGTTTGCGAATGCCGACATGGCCTACCTGCCGTACTACAATCCGGTCGTCGTCTATGGAACGTGGTGGTGGCCGGCGCACCAGCCGGTGTACTGGGCGCCGTGGCCCGGCTATTATTCGCGGGTCGGATATAGAGGGTTCGCATGGGGCCCGCCGATTCCGGTCAGCCGCGGCTTTTTCTACAGCGCGCCTGACTGGCAGCATCGTCGCATCAACATCGTCAACGTCAACAACTATTACTATCGCGCGCCGAACGCGAATCGCGAGGGTCCGCGCAACGTCGCCGCCGGTGCGCCGCAAGTCTGGCAGCACGACGACTCGCACCGCCGCGATGTACCGCATCGCGATGCGGCATGGCGGCAACCGGCGGCGCGCGTGGATTCCGCACCCGACGCACGCCGGGATGCGCGTCCTGTTCCCGGCCAGCCGGCTGCGGTCGCTTCCATGCCGAACGCAGCGCGTGCCGAACCGGCGCGCGGCGCCGAATCCCGCGGATATGACGCGCGTGGAAACGACCCGCGCGGTTCCGACGGGCGCGGCGATCGCATGCAGAGGAATGACGCGCGTTTCGATCCGGGCAATCGTCAACCGGTCGTCGCAGCGCCTTCAGTCGAGCGCGCACCGGTCGCGGTGTCGGCACCGCCTGTCAATCAAGCGCGGGTCACGCCGGCGCCCATGCCGATGCCGACGCCGGTACCGACCGCCGCAAGTCATGCCGCTGTCGAACCTCGCGCGACGGCCGCAGTCGCGCCGCGTGCGCCCGACGGCGGCAATCGCCGTCCGGATCCGCGCCAAGCAGGCTCGCAAGAACGCGACGGCCGCCCGGCACCCGCCGACAACACCGTAGCTGCCGCGCCCGCTGCGCAGTCCGGCGGCAATTGGCGCGGTAATGGGGGCAACAGCGGGGGCAACAGCGGCGGCAATTCGCGCCATCGCGAGTAGTTCGTCCTGCAAGTCCGCGCGAATAGCGCGGCGGTCTATAATCGACGGCAACCAGCGCGACCCTTTCCGGGTCGCGTTGTTTTTTCGGAGAATCGCATGCCGGACGATATCTATCGCGCCGCGCCCGACGTGTTCGCGGCCGCGCGCACGCGTCGCTCGATCCGCGCGTATAAACCCGAGCCTGTTCCGCGCGACGTGCTGCGCGAGATCGTCGCGCTCGGCAGCGAGGCGCCGAGCGGCTCGAACATCCAGCCGTGGCACGTGCACGTTGTGACAGGCACGACACTGCAACGATTAGGCACCGCGATGCAGCAGGCGTTTCTCACCGGCGAGCCCGGGCACAAGCGCGACTACGATTACTACACCGATCCGATCGAGGAGCCATACCTCGCGCGTCGCCGCGAGTGCGGCTGGGGCCTCTATGGAACGCTGGGAATCGGCCGCGGCGATCACGCGAAATCGAAAGCGTACCGCGCGATGAATTACAACTTCTTCGGCGCGCCGGCCGGCCTGGTCTTCACGATCGACCGCGAACTCGAGCGCGGCAGCTGGCTGGACTACGGCATGTTCCTGCAGACGATCATGCTCGGCGCGCGCGCGCGCGGATTGCATACCTGCGCCGAAGCGGCGATCGCGAGCTACCCCGACATCGTGCGGCGCGAGTTGAACATCGCGCGCGACCGGATCGTGATCTGCGGGATGGCGCTTGGTTATGCGGATCCGGACGCGATCGTGAACACGTTCCGCCCGCCGCGCATCGCACTCGACGAATACGCGGTGTTCATGGATTGATGCCGGCGCGCCGCCCGGCACCGGTCCGCGCGAAGACCGCCGGCTTTACGCAAATTTCAATTACAACGACAAGATTGGAACGCCGATGTTGATTGCCCAACCCGGCCGCATGGGCCCGCTGCGCCTGCGCAACCGCATCATCATGGGGCCGATGGGCACCAATTACGGCACCACCGACGGGCTCTCGACCGAGCGCGACAAGGTCTATTACGCGGAGCGCGCCATCGGCGGCGCCGCGATGATCATCACCGAGGCGATGGTCGTCACCGAGGGCGCGCGCAATCACACCAACTCGCTGTGCCTCTATCATGACCGCTACATTCCGGGGCTCGCCGGTATCGTGGCGGCCATCCACGCTGGCGGGGCGCTCGCGGTAGGCCAGATCAACCACCGCGGCGCGATGCTCAAGCGCTCGGTGCTCGGGATGGAACCGGTATCGGCGTCGGACTGGCACAACCCCAACACCGGCGAGCCGGCGCGCGCGCTGACCGTTCCCGAAATCGGGGCAATTCAGCGCGACTGTCTCGATTCGGCGCGCCGGCTGTATCGCGCCGGCTATGACGCAGTCGAAATCCACGCGGCCAACGGTTACCTGTTCCAGCAATTTTTCAGCCCGCGCATCAACAAGCGCGCGGACCGCTACGGCGGCCCGCTCGAGAACCGCATGCGTTTTTTGCTGGAGACGGTTGCGCTCATTCGTACGCAACTGCCGGAGTTTCCGCTGCTGGTGCGCGTGAGCGCGACCGAGTACTGTGCAGGCGGCTACACCGAAGCGGACATGATCGCGCTGTGCCAGGCGCTCGAACGCGCGGGCGTGATCGCGATCGACATGTCCGGCGGCAGCAACGAGAGCCCGGAACTCTCGCGCTATTGCATCCAGCCGCCGTCGTTCGCGCGCCGCTTTCTCGAACCCTACGCGCGGCCGATCGCCAAGGCGCTGGGCATCCCCGTGATCATGGCCGGCCGCATCATCGATCCCGCCGATGCCGAAGGCGTTCTGCAGGCCGGCAGCGCGGATTTCGTGGCGGTGTGCCGCGCACTGGTGGCGGACGCGTACTGGCCGCGCAAAGCGTTCGGCGAAATCGCGACACCGATCCGCAAGTGCATCTCGTGCAACGTGTGCTTCGAGCGGCTGACGCTCGAGCGCGATGTCGCCTGCGTGGCCAATCCGATGGTCGGCACCGAATTCGAACGCATCGAACACGCGGAACCGCAGTTGCGCAAGTCGCCTTCCACGGCAGAGCGCAAACGCATTCTGGTGCTGGGCGCGGGTGTCGCGGGTATCGAAGCCGCGCGCGTGGCCGCGGGCCTCGGTCATCACGTCGAAATCTGGGAGAAGGCGGCGAAGCCGGGCGGGCAGATGCCGCTCGCGCTTGCCGCCCCCGACAAGGCGGACGTCGCGGGCATCTGGACTTACCGCTGGGAGCAGATCGAGAGCCTGCGCGTGCCGGTGCGCACCGGCGTCGATGCGAACGCGCAGGCGATCCGCGATTTCAAACCCGACCTCGTGGTGATCGCGACGGGAGCGAAGCCGCGGCCCTTGCCGTGTCCGGTGCAGACCGATGTTCCCGTGCTGCAGGCGTGGGACGTGTTGCTCGATCAGGAACGCGTACCGCGCGGCGCGCGCATAACGATTGTCGGCGGCGGCATGGTGGGCATCGAAACGGCCGACACGCTGATCCACTATCGCGGCATCAAGGCGACCGTAATCGAAGGCGCGGCCGTCATCGCCAGGGAAATGGCGCGCAACAACCGCTTCGACGTGCTCGACCGTCTTAAGAAGGCCGGCGCGCAAGTGCTGACCGACGCGCCCGTCGAATCGATCGCGGGCGACAAGGTGTGGGTGATGCGCAACGGCAAGCGCGAAGGCATCGATGCCGGCGACATGATCATCGTCGCGATCGGGCCGCTGTCGAACCGCGACGTCATGCCGGAAGTCGAGCGTGCGGGCGCGCAGTACGTGCTCGCCGGAGACTGCAACCGGATCGGCGATTTCCTCGCGGCGGTGCGCGACGGCTGGATGCTCGCGACCGCGATCGATCTGCGCCTGCCGGGCGGGCGGTAACGTAGTGTTCTTTCCCTTCAAGGTCGGGATGAGTTTAATTTCGCGGATCATAGACCCGTCCCCATCCCGACCTTCCTCTTGAAGGGGAAGGAGATTGCAGCGCAGTGCGCGGCACCAGACCGAGGCGCGCTGGAAAGCCGCGCTGAAAAGTCCTACACTGCGTGCTGTCATTCGACCATCGATCGAAGCGAGGGGACCCCATGCGTTGCATTGCAAGTCTGTCCGCAGTTGTTGCCGCCGCCGGTTTTTGCATTGACGGCCACGCCCAGACTTATCCGGTCAAGCCGATCCGCATGATCAACGCCTATGCGCCTGGCGGCGCGAGCGACGTCGTCGCCCGCGCATTCGCCGCCAAGCTCACCGAGGCGCTGGGCCAGCAGGTGACCGTCGATCCGCGCGTCGGCGCCGGCGGCAACATCGCCGCCGAAATTGCGGCGCGCAGTCCCGCCGACGGCTACACGCTGCTGATGTCGACCATTTTCCTGTCGACCAATCAGAGTCTTTATTCGAAATTGAGCTGGGACCCGCAAAAGGATTTCGCCCCGGTCTCGATGCTGACGGCCGCGCCGCTGATCTTGTGCGTGCATCCGTCGCTGCCGGTCAAAAGCACGCAGGAACTGATTGCACTCGCGAAGAAGCAGCCGGGCCTGCTCAATTTTCCATCGGCCGGCAACGGTTCTTCGATGCACCTCGGCACCGAGCTTTTCAACATGATGGCCGGCATCAAGGCGACGCACGTTCCGTATAAAGGCTCCGGCCCGGGCGTGCTCGACGTCATCAGCGGCAGGCTGGAATTCATGCTGAACCCGATGCCCGAGCCGGTGCAGTTCATCAAGGCCGGCAAATTGCGCGGCCTGGCGACTTCGACATTGAAACGCATTGCCGCGCTGCCCGACCTGCCGCCGGTGGCGGACGCGCTGCCCGGATTCGAAGTTCTGACCTGGCAGGGCATCGTGGCGCCCGCAGGCACCCCGGTGGAAATCATCAACCGGCTGAACGGCGAACTCATCAAGGCGCTGAAGGACCCCGAGTTCGAGTCGCGGTTGCGCGGCATGGGGCTCGAGCTCTATGGCACTACGCCGGGCGAATTCGCCAAACTCATCCGCGACGATAACGCGAAGTGGACCAAGGTCATCAAGGCCACCGGCGCGCACATCGATTAGACATCCGTGCGGGCTTGCCCCGTTTCACGCAACAAACCGGAAGAACGCTCATGGTCAACGCCACTTTAAGTTTCGATCACGTTCACGTCATCAGCCAGGAACCGCACGCCAGCGCCAACTGGTACGCCGACAAGCTCGGCGGCACGATCACGAAGAGCGCCACCGTGCACGACGCGCCGCAGATATACGTGTCGTTCGGAGAAGCGTTCATCATCGTGCGCGGCCAGCGGCCCGGCGAGGCCGCGAAAGGCAAAGCGAACCTCGAGTGGGGCGCCGATCATTTCGGCTTTCAGGTCAAAGGCGATTTCGACGCGTTCTGCGCGGGCCTGCGTGCAAAAGGCGTGAAGTTCAGCATGGAGCCCACCGACATCAACCCCGCCACGCGCATCGCGTTCATCGACGCGCCCGACGGCGTGAGCATCGAACTGCTGAGCCGCAAGGCGCGGCCTTAAATATCTTGCCCCCATCCCAACCTTCCCCCGCATGCGGGGGAAGGGGTTTCCATGTACATATTCCCTCCCCCGCTTGCGGGGGAGGGTTAGGGTGGGGGCGATAGAGAGCTTACTGGTCGATCTTGATTCCCGCAGTCTTGATGATCCTGCCCCACTTGGCCGTTTCATCGCGCATGAACGTGGCGAGTTCTTCAGGGGATGACGACAGGGCGTTCGCCCCTTGCGCCGCGAGCCGCTGCTTCGTGTCAGGCGATTGCAGCGTCGTGACGAGCGCCGCGTGCAGCCTGGCGATTACATCTTTGGGCGTGGCCGAGGCGACGACGACGCCGTACCAGTTGTCGGCATTCACCGCGGGATAACCGGCTTCGGCCATGGTCGGCACGTCGGGCAGCGTCGGTGCGCGCTTGCCGGTTGCAATCGCGAGCGCGCGCAGCTTGCCGCCCTGCACGTGCGGCAGCAACACCGGCACGTCGAGAATCGAAGCCTGCACGTGGCCGCCGAGCAGGTCGATGACGGCGGGTGCGGCGCCTTTGTACGGCACGTGCAGAATGTTCACGCCGGCGGCGATCTTGAACGACTCGAATGCGAGGTTCGGCATGTTGCCGTTGCCGGTCGAACCGTAAGTGAGCTGGCCGGGCTTCGACTTGGCGAGCGCCACGAACTCTTTCGCGGTCTTCACCGGCAATGCGGGATGCACGACCAGCAATTCCGGCACCGCCACCGCCATCGTGACCGGTACGAAATCGCGATTCAGATCGTACGGCAGCTTGTCGTACAGGTTCGCGTAAAACGCGAGCACCGCGCTGCTGGCGAGATAAAACGTGTAGCCGTCCGCGGGCGCTTTGGCGACATTCTCCGCGGCCAGTATGCCGCCGGCGCCGGCGCGGTTGTCGACCACGACCTGCTGGCCGGTCACTTCAGTCAGTTTCAAAGCGATCGCGCGGCCGAAAATGTCCGCCGGGCCGCCGGCCGGAAAGCCGACGACAAGGCGGATCGGCTTGCTTGGATAAGTCTGCGCATGAGCGGCGGGCGTTGCCAGTGCGCAGGCGGCGGCAATGCACGCGATAACGTGACGCATAGCGATGAATCTCCTCAGTGAATGACGGTGTTCTTGTTGCGGAAATTCGGCGCGACTTTTTCCATGAAGAGGCGAATGCTGTTCGCGGCGACTTCGTGCGGCATCGGGCCGATGCGAAAGACGAGTATCAAGCCGCCGACGCCGATTTTCTCGATCTCGGCGAGCGCCTCGGTCACCGTCGCGGGCGAGCCGCACAGCATCGAATGCTGGATCTGGTTGCGCGCGGCCGGCGCGGTTTCCTGTTTCAGCAGCAGGCCCTGTTCCTTGTACACCTTCTCGCGCATCGCCGAGCGGAACGCCTGCTGCGTGTCGAATGCGGGCAGGGCGAGGCGTTTGGCTTCGGCATCGGTCTCGCCGACGAAGATGTTGCGCCATACCCAGGTGTTGCCGACGTTGCGCGCGACGGTCGCTTCGTCGAAACCGGAGTCGCGCATGGTCTTGCGATAAAGGTCCATGCGATGTTTCGTCACTTCGTTGCTCTGGATGTTCATCAGGAACGGGCGGCCGGCGCGCGCCATGCCGAGCATCGCTTCCTCGCTCGAGCACGCGCGCACGATGAACGGATGCGGCTGCGTATACGGCCGCGGGCGCAGCAGCGGCAGGCGCAGGTTCCAGAATTTGCCCTTGTGCTCGTAATT
>CAZEAX010000079.1:0-13623 GCA_964510405.1 uncultured Streptomyces sp.
ATCGGCGCCGCGCCCTTGTACGGCACGTGGCGGATGTCGACGCCGTTCAGCGTCTTGAACATTCCCATCGCGAGATGGCTGGGACCGCCGTTGCCCGACGAGGCGTAAATAAGCTCGCCCGGTTTTGCCCTGGCGAGCGCGACGAGCTCGCGGATGCTAGAAACATTGAGCGACGGATGCACCGCGAGCGCGAACGGAATCGACGCGAGCAACGTCACGTGCACGAAATCGCGCACGATGTCGTAGTCGAGTTTGCGGTACAGCGATGCGCTGATCGCATGCGAAATGTTCGTCTGCAGGAGCGTATAGCCGTCGGGCGCGGCCTTTGCGCCCGCTTCCGCCGCGATATTGCCGCCCGCGCCGATGCGATTGTCGATGACTATCTGCTGTCCGAGCGATTCGCCGGCGACCGCACCGACGATACGTGCGAGACTGTCCGCCCCGCCGCCGGGAGGGAATGGAACTATGAAACGCAGCGGGCGCGTAGGGTAGTTTTGCGCGTGCACTGCAGTCACGCATAGAAACACCGCGAGCGCCGCACCTAAAAGTCTCCGTGTCATCGCCTATTCAGCCTTGATGCCCGCATCGCGCACGACCTTCGACCATTTCGCGATTTCCTTTTCGATCAGCGCCGAGAATTCCAGCGGCGTGGTTGCATGCGGCTCCAATCCTTGCAGCATGAATTTTTCCTTCACATCGGGCGCAGCCAGCGCGCGCACGAATGCGGCGTTCAATCGATCGATGATCGCGCGCGGCGTGCCGGCGGGCGCGATCACGCCGTACCACGGATCGACTTCATAACCCGGCACGCCGGCTTCGGCTATCGTCGGCAGGTCGGGCACGGCGGCGGCTCGCCGCAACGTTGTCACCGCGAGCGCCTTGAGGCGCCCGGCCTTTACGTGCGGCAGCGTCTGCGGCAGTCCTGCGAACGACAGCTGCACCGCCCCGGCGATCAAATCCGTGATGCCGGTCGCGCCTTTATACGGAACGTGTACGATGTCGACGCCCGCGAGGCTCTTGAAAAGTTCGCCGGCGAGATGCAGCGTGCTGCCGCTGCCGGCCGACGCGTAGTTCAATTTGCCCGGCTGCGCTTTCGCCAGTGCAATCAGTTCCTTCACCGATTGCGCGGGCACCGCGGGATGCAGCACCAGCAGGTACGGCGCCGAACTCGCGAGCGTCACCGGCGCGAAGTCCTTGACCGGGTTGTAGCTCAGGTCGCGGTTCAGGCTGGGGATGATCGAAAAACTCGCCGAAGCGCATAGCAACGTATAGCCGTCGGCCGCCGACCTCGCGACGATTTCGTTCGCGAGATTGCCGCCCGCGCCGGGCCGGTTGTCCACCACCAGCGGCTGCGTCCACGTTTCGGCGAGCTTCACCGCGAGCAGACGCGCGACCACATCCGAGGTTCCGCCCGCCGTGAAACCGACGATGAAGCGGATCGGCTTCACTGGATAGTTGTCCGCGGCGTGCGCCGCGAACGCGCAGCATGCGCAAATGAATACCGACGCCGGATATTTCATTTCGACGGCGCTCCCGACAGTGCCTGCGCGAGATTCCGCGCATCGGTCACTCCGTCGATATTCAATATCATGTCGCGCAGTGTAGCCGCATGCGAGGCACTGACGGCAAGTTGTGCGTTGCCCGTGAACTTCCCGACGATGCCTTCGTCAGACACCGGTTTGTCGGCCGCCCCGAGATTGATCTGCTCGCGGTGCGCGATGCGCCGGCCGTTTTTCAGCGTCACGATCACCTCGCCCGAAAAATGTTTCGGATAGCCGGTGTCCGGGTCGACGCGGTAATCGACCTTGTCGGCGAGCGCAAGGATTTCAGGATCGCGGTAGCGCTCGAGCTCGGCGAGGCCGAATTTTCTATGGATCAGCGCGCATGCAACCGCGTACTGGATGCTGAACTGCGCGCCGTAGCTGCTGGTCGGACGCCGTCGCCGCGCGACCGGTTCGCACACGATGGAGACCGCGTGCGGCGGTATCAGGGCTTCGACGTGCGCGATGTCGGCCGTCTTGACGCCGTGCTCGCTCGCGAGCGCGCTCGCGGCGTCGATGCACGAGATACTCAATTGGCATGCGGGAAACGGCTTGATCGCGACTTGAGCGGTCTGCCACTCGCTGCCGAGTCCGTGCGTCGCTGCGGCGAGGTCCCATTTTTCCGTGTCCGCGCTCAAGTGCGTCGCGAACAAACCGAACTTGCCTTCATAAGTCGAGCGCGGCCCGGTAAAGCCGCTCGCGGCCAGCCGCGCCGCGGTAATGCCGCACACGCCGGCCCAGCCCGGATGCATGCGCTTGGTCGACGCACCGTTGCTGCTGTACTCGCGCGTGCCCGCCGCCATGCTGAGCGCGATGCCCTGCGCCATCACGAGCTGCTCGCGCGTGAGCCCGGCCAGTTTGCCCGCGATCAAAGCACACGCGAATGCGGCTATCACGCCCGTCGGATGAAAGCCGATCTGGTTCATCTCGCCTTTGGCGACCGCACCAAGCCGCGCCGCCGCTTCCATGCCGATCACGTACGCCGTCAGCAGGTCGCGGCCCGATCGCTTGCCGGCCCATGCGGCGCCGAGTGCGGCCGGAAAACAACTCGCGGTCGCATGCACGACACCGACCAGGTGCGTGTCGTCGAAGTCGAGTCCGTGCACGAGGATGCCGTTGACGAGCACCGCGTCGCGCAGCGCGAGCGTCTGCGCGATGCCGATGACGGGACAGTGGCCGGGCTCGAAGGTGGACATCGCCGCAACCGTCTGCCGCGCGAAATCGAAAGTCGTCGACGCAAGCGCGATGCCGGCGCCGTCGAGCATCAGGTGCGCCGCGCGTCTGCGCACGGCGTCGGGAATCGCGCTGTCGGTCAGGTCGAAAGCGAAGTCGGCGAGTTGCTCGGAGATTAGCGGCATGTGGTGCTCGCCCCCTCCCTAGCCCTCCCCCGCGCATTACATGCGCAAGGGAGGGAATAGGAACAGTTCCTTCCCCTGCGCCGGAGGGGGGAGAGCGTGATTAGAATGCGAGGGGGCACTAGGATGGGGGCAAACTTAAAATCCACTGCCATCATATCAATCCACCCGCGCACCGGAAGTTTTCACCACTTTGGCATAGCGCGCGGTTTCGGCGGCCATGAACGCGGTGAATTCGGCGGGCGTGCTCATGAGCGGCTCGACGCCCGCGGTCGACAAGCGCTCGCGCACGTCGGGCTGGCTCATGATGATCGCGAGCTCGCGGTGCAGGCGCGCGATGATTTCCTTGTGCGTTCCGCGCGGAAACAGCACGCCGTTCCACGAACTTGCCTCGACGCCGGGCGCGCCGCCTTCGGCCGTTGTCGGTACGTCGGGCAGCAGCGCGGTGCGCTTCGCGTTCGCGACCGTGATCGCTTTCAAGCGCCCCGTCTTCAAATGCGGCAATGCCGGTGGAATGGTCGTGAACATGAACTGGATCTGTCCAGCGAGCAGATCGACCAGCGCGGGTGCGGCGCCTTTGTATGGAACGTGCACCATATGGATTTTTGCCACCGTGTTCAGCATTTCTCCGGCGAGATGGATCGAGCTGCCGTTGCCCGTCGAACCGAAGAGGATCTCGCCGGGCCGCTTGCGCGCGAGTGCGATCAATTCGGGCAGCGTGTCCGCCGGCAGCGCGGAATTCGCGACCATGACCAGCGGCAGTATCGCCACCAGCGCGACCGGCGAAAAATCCGCGACCGGATCGTACGGAAGTTTCTTGACGAGGCTCGCGTTGATCGCATGCGTGGTCGCAGTGCCGAGCAACATGGTGTAACCGTCGGGCGCCGCATGCGCGACGAGGTCGGCCCCTATCACGGTGCCGCCGCCGGGACGATTGTCGATGATCACCTGCTGGCCGAGGCTGCGATTCAATTTCTCGGCGAGCGTGCGCGCGACCAGGTCCGCCCCGCCGCCCGGCGGAAAGGTCACGACAAAACGGATCGGCCGCGCGGGCCAGTCTTGCGCGCACACGCTGCCTGCGGCCAGGACGCACAGCGCGATCAGCAAACAGGCTGCCGACCGCAGTCCGCGTGTTGCCTTCATGCTCCTCCAATCATCGATTCCCTCCCCTTCAAGGGGAGGGCTAGGGTGGGGATGGGGCTACGCATGGATCGCAATGACCCATCCCCCTCCTGGCCTCCCCCTTGTCCCCCAAGGGGATTTCCTTCGGGGCAAAAGGGGAGGAAATATTCTTCGGACCGCTAAATCCTACAACTGAAATTCCTCGCTGAACGTGACCTGCGCCGACGTCGTGACCGTCGTCATGCGCTTCACCTGCTCGATCACCGCCTGGTGCTGCTCTTCGGACAATGCGCAGCAGCAGTCGTCGAGCACGAACACGTCGTAGCCGCGGTCATGGCCGTCTTTCGCCGCCGACAGCACTGCGCCGCTCGACGACACGCCGGATACGTACAAACGCTGAATGCCGTTCGCGCGCAGGATCACGTCGAGGTTGGTCGCGTAAAAGGGACTTACGCGATGCTTCACGATGTCGAAATCCTGCGGCTGCGGCGCGAGCGACGGATGCACTTCGGTGCCCCAACCGCCAAGCTTGAACATGCCGGCTTTTTTCGCGCCCTGGAAGAGGCGCGAGTTCGGCGGGCATTCGCGGTAGTCGGGTGAAAAACCGACACGCACGTAGCCGATTTTCGCTCCCGCCGCGCGCGCCCTGGCGATCGCAGTCGCCGTGTTCTCCACGGTCTTGCGGCGGGCGAGTTCGGGGCCGTAACTCTTTTTGCTCGGCCCGTCCGCGTGCACCAGATCGTTGATCATGTCGCAGACGAGATACAGCGCGTTGGTGGCCATGATGTTTCCTGCTAGCGTATCGGCGGCAGTTCGAGATCGACCACCGTGCCGTCGAGCGGGATGCGCGTGTTGATGTCTTTCGCCGGCAGCATGACGGTCGCGAAGCCGGGCGAGGAAAGCACGCCGCTCTGGTTGATGCCGGTCATTTCGATGTCGACGAGCGGGCAGCGGTCCTTCAGATACTTCTTGACCACCTTGCCGTTGATGAACGTCGTGTCGCCCTGCAGGTTGAACTTGCGCGCTTCCATCCGGATGCGCTTGATCACGCCGTCGTCGCCCATCCAGTTGGTGATCGCGCTGACGAACCAGCTCGCGCGCTGCGGCAGGTAATCGTACATGCCCGGCACGCCGACTTTTTTCGCGAAGTCTTCGCGGTGATGGCCGATGCCCGTGTACTCGACCCCGCCGCCGCCTTCCTTGTTGCGGATGTAATGCGCCGGGTGCCTGGCCGCATGCTTCAGGAGCGCGCCGTGCGCGGCACCCCGGCCCGACGCGATCACGAACGCCATGGTGTCCGACATCGACAGCGGGCCGCGCACGATCTCGTCGATCGCATCGCCGACCTTGACGTCTTCCCAGTAGCGCGTGTTGGCGCCGCGGATGCGCTGCGGCTCGGTCATCACCTTCTCGTCGATGGCATCGCGTTCCGCGTCCGTATAGACGTAGGTTTTGACGTCCTTGTATTTGTTCTTGTCGCGCGAGGCCTTGCGCTCGTGGCGCGCGGTGAGCCCCAGCGCGCGGCATACGACTTCATCGCGCTGGTTGGTGTACGTCGACTCAAGGTACTGCATCGCCAGCTTGCCGGAGAATTTCGAATGCTTCTGCTCGATGCCGAGCACGCGGTTCCAGATATTGATGCGGTCGCCGGGACGCACGTTGCGGAAATATTCGCAATCGATGGTGACGCCGAAGCCGTGCACGCCGGGCAGGCCCCAGTACGAACGGCCGGGCCAGTGGTGGGTCCACGGGAAGCACGGGTGTGCGATGAGTCCGCCGAAGCGCGTCCAGCGCGTGTACTCCTGGTCGCGGTACAGGGGATTCAGGTCGCCGATGCCGTTGGAGAAAATGATGATCGCGTCCGCGCTCGCGTCGCGCAGATACTGCTCGGGCCGCAGCTTGCAGCCCACGAGTTCGAGCGCGGCGCCCATGCTCTTCTCGTTGATGAGGCCTTCGGCCGCTTCTTCCGTGATGTTGAGTTCCACTCGGTTGTTCATTGCTGACTCCTTCGTAATCGGTCCGTTGTGTTCCGTTGTGCCTGCCTTCAGGCTACCGTAGCAGTTTGCTGGCGCGACGCCAGTGCCGACTGCGTCGCCTCGACAACCTGCCGCAATCCATCCGCCACGAACACGCCCGCGTCGCGCAGCATTTTCTGTTTCGCTTCATGTCCTTCAGCACGCGAGCCGATCAGCGCCGCCGCGTGGCCCATTTTCTTGCCGGGCGGCGCAGTCTTGCCGACGATCAAGGCGGCCACCGGCTTGGCGCCGCGCCGTGCAGCATATTCAGCTACGAAAGTTTCTTCCGACCCGCCGATTTCGCCAAGATACAACACGGCGTGGGTGTCCGGGTCATTGTGAAAGAGTTCGAGCGCTTCGGCCGCGGTCGTGCCCTTGACCGGATCGCCGCCGATGCCGATCACCGTCGACTGTCCGATGCCCGCCATGGTGATGCGTTTCGAACCTTCGTACGACAACGAGCCGCTGCGCGAGATCACGCCGACATTGCCCTGCGTATAGCAGAACGAAGGCATGAAGCCCATTTTTGCCTTGCCGGGTGATATGAGTCCCGGCGTATTCGGACCGACGAACACCGCGCCATTGGCACGGGCGGCGGCGCGTACTTCGATTGCGTCCGCAACCGGCATTTCATCCGCGGTCGCGACAACGAGTTTGCAGCCGCATTCGAGCGCTTCGAGCGCGGCACCCAGCACCGCGGCCGGCGGCACGAACACCATCGCTGTATCGGCGCGCGTTGCATCGACCGCCGCGCGCATGCTCGCGAACACCGGCACGTCGCCGACCGTCGTCCCGGCGCGGCCCGGCGAAACCCCGGCGACCATGTTGGTGCCGTACTTGCGCGCGTCTTCGACGAAGAACTGGCCCATCTGGCCGGTCACGCCCTGCACGATCACCCGGTTCGTCCTGTCGAGCAGGATGCTCATGCGCGCGCTCCCGCAAGCTTGACCGCGGCCGCCGCCGCCTCTTCGAGCGACGCGTGGTTGTGCGCGCCGAATTGCGCGAAGATGCCCGGCACCTGGTCGATGTTCGTGCCGTCCAACCGGTAAACGACGGGCTTCTTGCTCTTGCGTTCAGCCATGACTTCCTTCATCGAATTGGCGACGCGCTGCATCTGGGTGCCGCCGCCGAACACGCTCACGAATATGACTTTCACCGCCGGATCGGCGTCGAGCATCGCGAAGGCCGGCCGGTAGCCGCGGGTCGACGTCGGTCCCGGGCTGCAATCGAGGAAGCACGCGGGACGTCCGCCCTGCTCGGCGACCATATCCATAGCAGCCATCGTCATGCCGGCGCCGCCGGAGATGATGCCGATGTCGCCGTCGAGCTTCACGTACATATGCTGCATGTCGAGGCAGGCGCGCAGGTATTCGTCGGCGCGCGCCTTTTCGGCATCGCGCTCAGCCGCGATCTCTTCGCTGCGAAAATGCGCCCATTCGTCGCGCGCGATCTTGGCGTCGGCCGCGATGATGGATCCGTCGGCGAGTTTTACGAGCGGATTGATTTCGATCGTCGTGCAGTCCTGCGCGGCCGCCGTACGCACGAGCCTTTGCGCGAGCGCGATCACTTTTTCGCGCCATTGATAATCGGGCTCGACTTTTTCGAGCACGGCGCGCAATGCGTGCACGCGAAAATTCCACGGCGCGCCGACCGGGTAGCGCGCGGGCGGCGCGCCGTCCTCGATGTCGATGCCGCCGGCGGGCGAATACAGCACAACGTAGCCTTCGGCGCGGCCGTCGACCGCGACCGACAGGTAGGCTTCGCGCTCGATCGCGAGCCACGCTTCGACGAGCAGCACTTCCGGCAGCTCGCCGCCGAATTCCGTCGCGAAAAGTTTTTTGCCTGCGGCGGCCAGCTCCGCCGCGTCGGCGGCCTTGACCACGCCGCCCTGCTTGCCGCGGCCGCCGCTCCTGACCTGCGCTTTGACCGCCACCGGATACGTCGCAACTTCAATGCTTGCCGCGGATTCGCCTTTCCGCCACACGGCGCCCGCGGGAACGGCCACGCCGACCGACGCCAGCAAGCGCTTGGCGTCGCACTCCAACATCATCATCGCCCTGCTCCTCCGCAACCCTGGAACCTTAGCGCGCCGCTCTGTGGCGGCAGCGTCGGGCACTATAGGCGACGCGGCCTATACTGACAAGTGATGATAACTTATACTTCCATTACTTTTTGTATGGGAGGCCGCAGATGACCCTGCAACAGTTGCGCTACTTCCGCGAAATCGCGCGCCAGGACCTGAACATCTCGAAAGCAGCCGCGGCATTGCACATCACCCAGCCGGGACTGAGCCGCCAACTGCGGCTGCTCGAGGAGGAGCTTGGCGTCGAGTTGTTCGTGCGCAACCGCACTCGGCTTGTGCGTCTCTCCGACGCCGGCAGCGAAATCGTCGCAATGGCCGAGCGCACGCTCGAATCCGCGCAAAGCATCAAGGCGGTGTCGCGCGAGCACTCGGCGCAGCGCGAAGGCTCGCTGACGATCGCGACTACGCATACCCAGGCGCGTTATGCACTGCCCGGCGTGCTGCGCAAGTTCGTCGATCGCTATCCGGCCGTGCAACTGAGCCTGCGCCAGGGCACGCCGTCCGAAGTCTCGTACCTGGTCGCCACCGGCAACGCGGACCTGTCGATTGCGACCGCGCCCGTCGAGCCCGACCCCGCGCTCGTGATGCTGCCGTGCCACAAGCTGCAGCGCGTCGTGTTGACGCCGACCGGGCATCCGCTGCTGAAGGTCAAGCGCCTCACGCTGGAAAAACTCGCGGCATACCCCCTGATCACGTACGACTACGCGTTCATCGGCCGCTCGAAGACGCTCGGCGCGTTCGAGGCCAAAGGCATCCGCCCGCACATCGCATTGAACGCGATCGACGCGGACGTGATCAAGACCTACGTCGAGTTCGGGCTCGGCATCGCGATCGTGCCGGACATGGCGTACGACCGCGCGCGCGACCGGCATCTGCGCGCGATCGACGCGAGCCACCTTTTCGAGCCGAACACGATCCACATCGGTATCCGGCGCAACCACTACCTGCGCGGCTACATGTTCGCGTTCATCGAAATGTTCGCGCCGCACCTGAAACGCGCAACGGTCGAGCACGCGATCACGCGCATGGCGACGCGCAGCGCGAAAGTCGGCGATGCGATGGGCGCAATGCCCGGCGCGACTTACCGCCCGCAATAAGGAGGCTAGCGCTCCATCGCGCCGTACACGAGTGCTGCGATCTGCTCGCGGTAATACTTGCGGATTTCGCCGGGACTCACGCCCATCACGACGACCGTCAGCCGCTCTTTCGGATCGACCCAGAAGATCGTGCCGTTCGCGCCGTTCCAGGTAAAGTCACCGACGCTGCCGTTGGTGCCCGCGATGCCGGGCTCGGTGCGCACCGCGACGCCGAGTCCGAAGCCGTAACCTGCGCGCGCCATCTCGGTTCCGGCGACGTTGTTCCTGATGTCCTTGCCCAGGTGATCGGACGCCATGAAGCGCACGGTCTTCGGGCTCAGGATGCGCACGCCGTCGAGCGTGCCGCCGTTCACGAGCATCTGGCCGAAGCGGATATAGTCGGCCGCGGTGCTGAACGCGCACGAGCCGCCGCAATCGAATTTCGGCGCGTCGCGCAGGCTGCGCATGTCCTGCGGCTTGCCCGAGGTCGGATCGTTCGCGAGCGGCTTCGCGAAGCGCGCGCGCTTGTCTTCCGGCACTTTAAACGTGGTGTCGCGCATGCCGAGTTTGCTCCACACGCGTTCTTCCGATGCGGCACCGAGCGTCTTGCCGGTGATCTTTTCGACGACGAGGCCCAGCACGTCGACGGAAAACCCGTAGTCCCACGCGGTGCCCGGCTGGTAGAGCAACGGCAATTTCGCCAGCGTGTCCAGAAACTCCGGCCCTGTCATCGCGTACGCGGCACCCGCCGACGATGGCGGAAACAGTTTATGCACGGGCGTATTGCCGCGCGCGCCGTACGTGAGTCCCGTCGTGTGGCGCATCAGGTCCTGCACGAAAATCGGCTGCTTGGCGGGCTCCGTCTTGAGCGCGCCGCTGCCGTCGACGACGCCAACCTGCATCGAGCCGAACTGCGGATAGTACGAGGCAAGCGTCGACTTCAACGGCAGCTTGCCTTCTTCGTACAGCGTCAGCGCCGTGACAACCGTGAGCACCTTGGTCATCGACGCCAAGTTGAAGATCGCGTCCGTTTTGAGCGGCGTGCCCGCCGCCTTGTCCTGGTAACCGAACGCCTTGTAGTAGGCGAGCTTGCCATCGCGCGCGATGGCGACGACTGCGCCCGGAATGCGGTCGCGCGCGATTTCGTCCGCGTAAAAGCGATCGATGCGCGCAAGCCCCGCCGCTGAAAAGCCGAGCTTGGCGGGCGCTGCGCGCGGCAGCGGGTCGGCGGCACCGGCCGTGCAACAGGCGAACACCAGCCCCGCCGACAGCAATGCAACACCGATGCGTGACGATGATGCGGAATTCCCGTGCATGACTCCTCCCGATTATTTATTGTTGAAAGCGAAAACTACCAGCCGATCGACACGCCGCCGTCGACGACGAGCAACTGGCCGGTCATGAAGCGCGCCGCGTCGGAGGCGAGAAACACCGCGACACCGCCGATGTCCTTCGCGTCGCCGAGCCGGCGCAGCGGCGACATCGCTTCGCGGCGCTTCCTCCGCTCGTCGTCCTCCCACAGCGCGCGCGCGAAATCGGTCTTGATGAGTCCCGGCGCGATGCTGTTGACGCGGATGTTGTGCGGTCCCCACTCGACCGCAAGCGCGCGGCCCAGTCCCGCATCGGCCGCCTTGGTCACGCCGTAGAGTCCGTTCACGTTGCTGCCGCGCAAGGCCGCGATGCTCGAGATGATGATCATCGCACCGTCTTTGCGCTCGGCCATCTGCGGCAGCACCATGTTCGAGAGCCAGAAAATGCTGCGGATGTTGCTCCCCATCATCTTGTCGAACACGTCGTCCGACACTTTCGTGATCGAGCCGAAATGCGGGTTGATCGCGGCGTTGCACACGAGAATGTCGATGCGCCCCCATTTCGCCAGCGTCTGGTCGACGAGGTTCTGCAGTTCCGCCTTCGCGCCGATATTGCACGGCACGCCGATAGCCTCGCGGCCCGCGGCGGTGAGTTCCTTCGTCACCGCCTCGACGGCGTCGGCCTTGCGGCTGGAGATCACGACTTTCGCGCCGGCGCGCGCCATCTCCTCCGCGATCGACTTGCCTATGCCCTTGGTGGAACCGGTGATCAGCGCGACTTTTCCCGTGAGATCGAACATATTATTTTCCCCGTTAAAAACTTGAGAACTTCAGCCACAGAGGGCACAGAAAACTCAGAGAAGAGCAAAAGGAAAGCAGACTATCGATTCGTTCTCGTTTTGGTTTTCCTCTGTGACCTCTGTGTCCTCTGTGGCTCGCTTTTGACTTTTCCGTCTATTGAATCTCTATTTTCCGCGCCTCGACGACGCGCTTCCACTTGGCGATTTCATCCGTCACGTGCTGCATCATAGCCTCCGGCGTGCTCGCCTTCACGTCGCCGCCGAGTTCGGTGAATTGCCTGCGGATGTCCGGCAAGTCGAGCACCGCGCGCAACTCACGGTTGAGCCGTTCGATTACCGGCCGCGGCGTGCCATGCGGCGCGACGACACCGGCAAACGACGTCACTTCATAGCCGGGCAAAGTCTGCGCAACCGTCGGCACATCGGGCAACTGCGCCGAGCGCTCGAGCGACGCGACCGCGAGCGCGCGCACGCGGCCCGACTTGATGTGCGGAATGCTGCCGGTCAGCGTATTGAATATCACGTCGAGCCGCCCGCCGATCAGTTCGGTCAGCGGCTCGGCGCCGCCTTTGTACGGCACGTGAGTGAGGTCGGTGCCCGCCATCACGTTGAAGAGTTCTGCCGCGAGATGAAATACGGAGCCGACGCCGACCGAGCCGTAATTCATTTTGCCCGGGTTCTTTTTGGCAGTGGTGATGAGATCGGCCACGGTCCGCACCGGCGAGTCCGCTTTCACGATGATGACGAACGGATAGGTAATCACCATCGACACTCCGTCGAAATCGCGCAGCGGATCGTACGGCAGGTTCTTCACGGTGGCGGAATGCGCCGTATACGCGCCGCTGATGAACAACAGCGTGTAGCCGTCGGGCGCCGACTTCGCAACGTAGTTGTTGCCGGTCATGCCGCCGGCGCCGGGCCGGTTCTCGACGATCACTGGCTGCCCCAGGCGCTCGAACAATTTCGGCGCGAGATAACGGCTCAGCGTATCGGTGTTGCCGCCCGCTGCGAACGGCGACACGATGCGGACCGGCTTCGAGGGAAAATCCTGCACCGAATCGGCGGCGCATACCAGAGATGCGGCGAACAACATGCCCGGCACGAGCGACAGTGGTAAGTTCATGAATCGGCAATGGGCGATGAGCGATGGGTAACAGCTTCACGCTTCATGCTTCACGCCTCACGCTTTACCCATCGCTCATCCCCCATTCCCCATCACCCCTTAAGCGCAAACTGGCGCTGCTGCGTCGCCTGCGCAATCTTGCGCTCGATTTCGGCGGCCCATTCCTCGCGCGGCTTGAATCCCGGTACCGCGCGCACCTGCTTCTCTATCGCGGCCCATAGTTCGGCGTCGGGCAGCATGATGTCGTACGGCACGCGATACGGCTGCGGCACGTACCACGGCGTGTCGATCAAGAGCTCGACGCGGTTTTTTTCCGGGTCGCGAAAATATACCGACAGCGCGTTGCCATGGGTGACCGGACCGAGAAGTTCCACCGGCTCTTTCTTCAAAGCCAAATACAGCGCGCGCAGCGTCGCGAGGCTGTCGACGCGGAACGAAAGCTGGTTGATCGGGTTGAACGGCAGATCTTTGGGCCGCCCCGAAGCCATCACGAACTGATGGTGCTCGCGCGGATCGCGCGTGAGGAATACGATCTCACCATCGGCGCGCGCCTCGCGATCGCTCACCACGAAACCCAGAAAGCGTGTGTAGAAATCCACCATGCGCTTGGTGTCGGTCACGAAGACGCCGACGTGGCTTAACGCGAGTGAAAATGACACGATCGATTTCCCTCCTTTGGCTTGCTCCCACGTGCCGCGCGAGCGCGTTGCAGCGGGATGAAATCAGTATAACTTACTGCATGAATTCCTCACGCCGCATCAAACCTGCCGCATATCCGCGGCAAATCCTCTCCAATCAATCCCGAGAGCTTCACATCCGCGATATCGTCGAACTGCGTCGGTTCGGCGTTCATGATGACAATCCGCGCGCCGGCGGCTTGCGCGATGGGCACAGCGTTGGCGATGGGAAAGACTTGCAGGCTCGTGCCGATCGCAAACAGCAGATCGGTGTCCTGCGCGGCGCGCATCGCGCCTTCGATCACTTCGGGGATCAGCGACTGGCCGAACGAGATGGTGTCGCTTTTCAGAATGCCGCCGCACGTTTCGCACGGCGGATCTTCCTCGCCCGCGCGCACGCGGTCGAGCACGTCCTGCATCGGACCTTTCCAGCCGCACGAGAGGCAGATCGCTTTGTGCAGGTTGCCGTGCACTTCGAACACCTTGTCGCGCGAGTTGCCGGCCTTCAAGTGCAGGCCGTC
>CAZEAX010000080.1:0-13612 GCA_964510405.1 uncultured Streptomyces sp.
CGACCAGCAGTGCTGCCGCAATCGCAAAAAATCTTTTCATCATATTCTCCAGTTAAATGAATGAGCGGGCGACGACCGTCACTCCGCCCGCAACCCCAGGTCTTTCACGACTTTCCCCCACTTCACGTTCTCTTCGCGCAGAAACACCGCGTACTGGTCGGGCGTGTTGGCAACGATCTCGAATCCCATCTTCGTGAGCTGTTCGCGCACGTTCGGCAGGGCGACCGTCGCCACGATCTCGCTGTTCAGGCGGTTGACGATTTCCTTCGGCGTCGCCGCGGGCGCCAATATGCCGAACCACGTGATGACTTCGAACCCCGGCAGGCCCGATTCCGCGATGGTCGGGAACTCCGGCGCGACCGTCGAGCGCTTCATGCTCGTCACCGCGATGCCGCGCATCTTGCCGCTCTTCACGTAAGGCATCAGCGCCGACATGCTCGAAGTGAGCATAGGCACTTGACCGCCGACCACGTCGATGATCGCGGCGCCGTCGCCTTTGTAGTGGATCGGCACCATGTCGATCCTGGTCATGCTTTTGAAGAGCTCCATCGACATGTGCGGCGAGGAGCCGATGCCGCCGGTCGCGAAATTGATTTGTCCCGGGCGCGCCTTGGCGAGCGCGATCAGTTCCTTGATCGACGTGACGGGGAAGGACGGATTCACGACCATCAGCAGCGGGTTGTGCACGACGCGCACGACGGTGGCGAAATCCTTGATCGGGTCGTAGCCGACCTTCGCGTACATATAAGGCGCGACTGCGTGGGTCGTCTGGCTCGCGAGATACAGCGCGTAACCGTCGGGCGGCGATTTGGCGACGATCTCGGCGCCTATCGTGCCGGTTGCGCCGGCGCGGTTCTCGACGACAAACGATTGCCCCATGCGCTCGGTCAACTGCTGCGCGACAATGCGCGCGACGATGTCCGACGGGCCGCCGGCGGTGAAGCCGACGACGATGCGCGCGGGTTTCGACGGATAAGGTTGCGCTTGCGCGGGAAGCGCGACACACGCCGACAGCAATAACAGCGACCGCATCACCAAGCCCATCATTTCCCCTCCGAGATAACTTATAAAAAACGAATCCGAAAAATCATGAGCCGCAGATCGACGCGGATATACGCAGATAAAACAAAAACTGCAAGCTTTGGGGTTGGCGCTTGTGAATTTATCCGCGTTTATCTGCGTTCATCTGCGGCTTGATTGTCCTAAGCGTGTGCCGCCAAAAGCATGTCCGCACCTTTTTCGCCGATGGCGATCGACGGGATGTTCGTGTTCGACGACGGGATCGTCGGGCAGATGCCCGAATCGATCACACGCAGGTTTGCGATGCCGTGAACCTTCAGCTCCGGATCGACCACCGCCGCCGCATCGACTCCCATCTTGGTGGTGCCGACCATGTGCCAGCTCGTCTGGATCGTGCCGCGCATGTAGTCGAGCAGTCCCGCGTCGTCGCTCACGTCGGGGCCGGGCCGCGTCTCGCGCACGATCAGCGGTTTCAGCGCGGGCATCTGCGCGACCTTGCGCGCCAAGCGCACGCCGTCGAGGAACAGTTGCGCGTCGGCTTCGTGCGATAGATAGCGGGGGTCCATGCTCGCCTGCTGCAACGGATCTTTCGACTGCAGGTGCACGGCGCCGCGCGAGCGCGGCTGCAGTACGGTGACGCCGAAGGTGAAGCCGGGAAACTTGTCCATGCCGTAGCCCGGCGTGCGCGCGTAGCGGTCTTTGCCGGACAGCGGCAGGAGACGCAATACGAGGTCAGGTTGTTTCAAGCCGGGTTGGCTGCGGAAATTCATCTGCGCGGTGGCCGAGCAGATCGTGAGCAGGCCTTCGCGCTTGAAGATGAAGCGCAGTCCTTCCTTGAACTTCAACCACGGGCTTTGCAGCACGTCGTTGATCGTGATCGGCTGCGAGCACTCGAACGTGAGCCGCGTATTCGGATGATCGCGCAGGTTCTCGCCGACACCGGGCAGATGATGCGCGACGTTGACGCCGTGCTTCTGCAGGATTTCGCTGTTGCCTATGCCCGACAGTTCGAGCAATTGCGGCGACGCGAGCGGGCCTGCCGAGAGTATGACTTCGCGCCGCGCGCGCACCTGGCGCAGCGTCGCATTATCGAGCCGGTATTCGACGCCGGTCGCGCGCTTGCCGTCGAGCGTGACGCGGGTGACGGTCGCATTCGGCAGCACGGTGAGATTGGGCCGGTTTTGCGCCGGCTTCAGATAGCCCGCCGCCGAGCTGTTGCGCAAGCCGTTGCGCGTCGAGTACTGCAGATGGAACGCGCCTTCATAGCTGCCGTCGTTGTAATCCTTCAACCGTTTGAAGCCCGCCTCTTCGCACGCGCCGACGAAAGCGTTCGACAGCGGATCGAAATTCTCGAGGCTCGTGCAATGAATGGGGCCGCCGCGTCCGCGCACCGCCGGATCGCCTTCCGGATAGTCTTCGAGCCGCTTGAAGATCGGCAGCAGGTCGGAATATGCCCAGCCTTTGCAGCCCTGGTCGCGCCAGTTGTCGTATTCGTGCGGGTCGCCGCGCACGAACAGGTTGCCGTTCACCGAGCTCGAACCGCCGATCACGCGGCCGCGTGCCCACTTCTGCGCCTGGCCGTTGAGATGCGTCTGCGGCTCGGTCATGTACGGCCACGTCCAGCGCGTATCGTTCAGCACGTTCGCGACCATCAGCGGAATGTGGATGTTGTAATTGCCGTCGCGGCCGCCGGCCTCGAGCAGCAGCACGCTGTGGCGGCCGTCGGCGGTGAGCCGGTTGGCCACGGCGCAGCCGGCCGAACCCGAACCGACGACGATGAAATCGAATTCCGCGTTGTGCGGAACGTTTACGACGTACATGTGCAAGCCCCTCTGTCTGCGGTCCGCTGCGGAGTGCCGTTCCGGCAACCGCACTGCGCATTTGTTATTATCGCCGTTCGGCTGCGCAAGCGGCCGGCGCGAACGGGCAGTTTAAACCATCCCGCTGGACGACGCGCACCAGGAGGAAGGCTCGACAATGAAGCAGCGGTTTTGCGCGCAATTCGCGGCGATTATGCTCGCAGTGCCCGGGATCTGCGGCGCCGCCGATACGTTTGCGTACCCCGACAAGCCCATCCGGTTCATCGTAACGTTCGCGCCGGGCGGCGGCACCGATATTTTCGCGCGTGCAATCGCCCAGAAATTCACCGAGACGTGGGGCCAGCCGGTGATCGTCGACAACCGCGCCGGCGGCAACGGCAACATCGGCGCCGACATCGTCGCCAAAGCGCCGGCCGACGGCTACACGATCCTGCTGACGACCAACGCGACGATCGTCATCAATCCGCATCTCTCGAAGTTGCCGTACGATCCGGTGCGTGATTTCGCGCCGGTGAGCCAGGTTGCGACGCTGCCATTCGTGCTGCTCGTGCATCCGACGCTGCCGGTGAAATCCGTCGCGGAACTGATCGCGCTCGCGAAGGCCAAACCAGGCGCGCTTAATTTCGGTTCGTCCGGCGGCGGCGGCGGCGCGCATCTCGGCGGCGAGATGATGAAGACCGCGGCGAAGATCGACATGACGCACGTGCCGTACAAAGGCGCGGCACCTGCGCTCGTCGCGCTGCTCTCCGGCGAAGTGCAGTTCATGTTCGTGAGCATATTGACGGCGACGCCGCTGATCGAATCGGGCCGCGTGCGCGCCATTGCGGTGAGCGGGCTGAAGCGCTCGCCCGCATTGCCCAACGTTCCCGCCGTCCAGGAGACGCCGGGTCTCGCCGGGTTCGAAACCGATCTCTGGTACGGGATGCTCGCGCCGGCCAAAACGAATCCGCGCATCGTCGACAAGCTCTGCGCCGGAACGAAGAAGATTCTTTTCCAGCCGGAATTCCGCAACCGCTACGAGCCCACCGGCACGCAAATGGTCGGCAGCTCGCCTGCGGAATTCGCGCTGACCATCAAGAGGGACCTCGCCAAGTGGGGCGAAGTGATCAAAACGGCGAATATAAAGTTGGAGTAATTAAGGCGCTTTGCCCCCATCCTGTCCTTCCCCCGCTTTCGCAAGGGAAGGAACGTACTTTGATGGAGTGTCACGATTAGCCCCCCTCCCTTGCGCATGCAATGCGCGGGGGAGGGTTGGGGTGGGGGCACGCGAATAAGAGTTTTGGAAAGAACTTGAAGGGAGCACGAATTTGAAACCGCAGAAAAATCCGGCAACCTGGCCGCACGATATTTACGAAGTGTTCAAGGAAGTCGGTATCCGGCAGGTCGCCTACGTGCCGGACGCCGGGCACACGCAGTTGATCAACAGCTGCCATGCCGATCGCGAGATGAAAGTCATATCGCTGACCAGCGAGGAGGAGGGCGTCGCGATGCTGGCGGGCACCTGGCTCGGCGGCCAGCGCGGCGTGATGCTGCTGCAATCTTCGGGCGTCGGTAATTGCATCAACCTTCTCTCCATCATGAACGAGTGCCGGTTTCCGCTCCTGATGATCGTCACGATGCGCGGCGAATGGGGCGAGTTCAATCCGTGGCAGCTCGCGATGGGGCAGGGCACGCCGCCGGCGCTGCAGCATGCGGGCGTGGTCGTGCAGCGCGTCGATCATGCGGAGGAAGTCCGCGAGCACGTGTTCGCCGCCGCGCAGTTGACGTTCAATACAAGCCGCCCGGTCGCGCTGCTGATCTCGCAGCGCATCATCGGCTTCAAGGACTGGAGCAAATAGCATGGTCAAAAAAATCAAGGCGACGCTCGACCGCCGCGTCGTCATCAACAAGATCCTCGAAAAGCGCGGCGAAGCGCTGGTGGTGACCGGCCTCGGCTCCTCGTGCTACGACGTCGGCGCCGCCGGCGATCACGCGAAAAATTTCTACCTGTGGGGCGGCATGGGCGCCGCGGCGATGGTGGGACTGGGCCTGGCGCTCGCACAGCCGAAGCGCCAGGTGATCGTGATCACCGGCGACGGCGAAATGCTGATGGGGCTCGGCGCGCTCGCGACCATCGGCACGCAGGGCCCGCGCAATCTCGCGATCGTCGTGATCGACAACGAGCTCTACAGCGAAACGGGCATGCAGCCCACGCATACGAGCCGCGGGGTCGATCTCGCGGGCATGGCGAAAGCGGCGCAGTTCCCGCGCACCGGCACGATATTCACCGAGGCGCAGCTCAAAACATGGGTGCCCAAGCTGTACTCGCCCGCGGGCTCCACCTTCGTCGCCGTCAAGGTCAACAATACGCGCTATCCGATGGCGATTCGCCTGCGCGACGGCGCTCACATCAAGAACCGGTTCCGCGAAGCACTGCTCGGCAACGCCGCGTTCGATTAGCGGGACGCAATCATGAAAGCGGAATCATTGCCGCCGCCGCTGCTCGCGCGGGAGCTCACAGGCTTTTTGCAGGGCCTCGACATCGACGCGGTGCCCGCGGCGGTCAGCGGCATCGCGAAATGGTGCCTGCTCGATGCGCTTGGCTGCATGTTGTTCGGATCGCAGCAGGAATGGTCGCGCATCATGCGGGAAGAAATGGCCGCGGAAGGCGCGCACGGCAACAGCACCGTGGTCGGACACGCGCGGGCGTTCGCGGCGCCTGCCGCCGCGCTGTGCAACGGCACCGCGGCGCACGGCTTCGAACTCGACGACTTGCTCGACGAGCCTATCGTGCATCCGGGCGCGATCGTCGTGCCGGCCGCGCTCGCAACTGCGGAAAGCATCAATGCGAGCGGCGTGCGCCTGCTGCTCGGCATCGTCGCGGGCTATGAATCGATGAACCGGATCGGGCTCGCAATGGGGCTCGAGCCTGCACATCGCGGTTTTCACAAGACGGCGCTGGTCGGCCCGGTGGGTGCGGCGATCGCGTCGGGTGTGGTCATGAATCTTTCCGCGGAACGCCTGCTCGGCGCGGCAACGCTCGCGTGCTCGACCGCATCCGGCATCAAAAGCTTTGCGGCCGGCACCGGCGGCGGCATGATGAAGCGCATGCATGCGGGACGCGCCGCGGAATCCGGCGTGCGCATGGCGCAACTGGCCGCGCGCGATTTCACGGCGCCGCCGTCCGCGATCGACGGCAAGTTCGGATTGCTGGAAGTCTACGGCGGCAAGGACAGCGAGCCTCGCGCGTTGGTCGCGGACTTGGGCAAGCGCTGGGCGACTGAAAACGTTTACGTGAAAGTGTACCCGTGCTGCAGCTGGATTCAGGCGGCGGTGCAGCAATTGGTGCGGTTGCGCGGCGCGCGCCTGCTCGCACCCAAAGAGGTCGCGAAAATCCGGATCGGCGTCAGCGCGTATGCGGCGAAGAACAACGGTGCCGTCGCGCCACCCGACATCATGGGCGCGCAATACAGCTTTCCGTACTGCGCCGCGCTCGCGTTGACCGCGGACCCGACCGATCCCGCGATGTATACGGAAAAAGCGATCAACGATCCGGCGCGGCGCGAACTCGCGCGGCGCGTCGAGTTGTACGTCGATCCGGAAATGGAAGCCGCGTATCCGAAGCATTACGGCTCGCGCATCGAGGTGCGATTGGCGGACGGCAAGCGCCTGCTGAGTTTCGTGCTCGATCCGCACGGCATGCCCGCGGACCCGGTGACCGAACCCGAACGCATCGCGAAATTCAAACGGCTTGCGGCACCGGTGTTGCCGGCCGAAAAATCCGGGGAAATCATCCGGAAGGTGCGCGCGATCGAAGCGCTGGCGTCGGTGCGCGAGCTGTCGGCATTGCTGCGAACCTAAGGCGTTTTTAGCCGCAGATAAACGCGGATAAACGCAGATGGGACGTGACGTCAAATATGTTCGCTTAGTCTGTTGGTTTGTCCGCGTGTATCTGCGTGTATCTGCGGCTACCTGTATCAGGTTGGAGAAGGAAGCGATATGAACGTTTCAAATTTACTGCGGGTGGTCGCCGGCGTAATGTTCGTTACCTGCACCGCAATCGCCCAACCTTATCCTTCGAAACCCGTGCGGCTCGTGGTGCCGTTTCCGCCCGGCGGGCCCGCCGACAGCGTCGCGCGCATCCTCGCGCAAAAGCTCAACGATGTATTGGGGCAGCAGGTGGTCGTCGACAATCGCGCCGGCGCGACGGGCACGATAGGCGCCGGCATCGTCGCGAAGTCGCCGCCCGACGGCTACACGCTGTTGCTTGGTACGAGCAATGAAATCGCGATGAGTCCGGGCCTCTACGACAAACTGCCGTACGATCCGACGAAAGATTTCACGCCGATCTCGAACGTGATCACCTTCCCCAACATACTGGTCGTGAACCCGCATCTGCCGGCGAAGACCGTGGCGGAGGTCGTCGCGCTCGCGCGCGCGAAGCCCGGCCAGCTGAGCTTCGCAACTTCGGGCATCGGCAGCACCAACCATCTGACCGGCGTCGTGTTCCAGACGCTGGAGAAAATCAAGATCAACTTCGTGCCGTACAAGGGCGGCGGTCCCGCCGTCACCGATCTCCTGGGCGGACATGTCGATACGATGTTCGCGACCATGCCGTCGGTCGTGCCGTTCGTGAAAAGCGGAAAATTGAAAGCGCTGGTGATCACCGACGACAAGCGCTGGGCGGCGCTGCCCGAAGTGGCGAACGCGAAAGAAGCCGGCGTGCCGAGCCTGATCGTGATCACGTGGAACGGCGTGCTGGCGCCGGCGGGTGTGCCCGATGCGATCGTCACCCGTCTCAATACGGACATAGTCACGGTCGCGAATTCGGCGGACATGAAAGACCGCATGCGCGCGCAGGCCGCGGAGATCGCGACCACGACCACCGGCGAATTCGCCGCGATGATCCGCGACGATTTCGTGAAGTGGTCGAAAGTCATCAAGCAGGCGGGCATGCGGGCCGAGTAATTCTTTTTTCCTTGCCCCCACCCTAACCCTCCCCCGCTTCGCAGGGGAGGGGATTGTGGTTGGATTTGGCAAAAAGTTCCTTCCCCCGTAGAACGGGGGAAGGCTAGGATGGGGGCGGTTTGATTGCACCCAGGAATCAATCAACTGAAACATCAATCATGACTTCATCACTCACCGACGCATGCCGACGCGAAATCGACCTCGGCGGCGGCCGCAAGGGCGCGATCTATTCACTGCCGGCGCTCGAAGCCGCGGGCGCGGGCAAACTCGCGCGGCTGCCGATTTCGATCCGCGTCGTGCTCGAATCGCTGCTCAGAAACTGCGACGGCCGTGTCGTGCAGGAAGAGCAGGTGCGCGAACTCGCGCGCTGGCAGCCCAACGGCAAGCGCGAAAGCGAGCTACCGTTCATCGTCGGACGCGTCGTGCTGAATTGCGCGGCGGGCATTCCGCTGCTCGGCGATCTCACCGCATTGCGCGACGCGATGCAGCGCGCCGGTCGCGCTCCGGGACTCGTGCAGCCGAAAGTGCCGCTCGACATGACGCTCGATCACACGCTGACCGTCGATCATCACGGCACGCCGGACGCGCTGCGCCAGAACATGCAGCTCGAAATCGAGCGCAACTTCGAGCGCTTCAGTTTCGTGAAATGGGCCACACAGGCGTACGACGGCATACGCTTGATTCCGCCGGGCTTTGGTATCCTGCATCAGATCAATCTCGAATTTTTCGCGCCGGGCCTGTTGGCCAGGGACGGCGCGTATTACCCGGACACGCTGGTCGGCACCGATTCGCACACGTGCATGATCGCGGGGCTCGGGACGGTCGGGTGGGGCGTCGGCGGCATCGAAGCGCTGGCTGCGGTGCTGGGCCAGCCGGTATACATACTCACGCCGGACGTGATCGGTATCGACGTGACCGGCGAGTTGCGCGCGGGCGTGACGTCGACCGATATGGTGCTGCACGTGACGGAGATGCTGCGAAAAGCGAAAGTCGTCGGCAAGTTCGTCGAATTTTTCGGCGCTGGTGTGGCGAAGCTGACGGTGCCCGATCGCGCAACGATCGCCAACATGGCGCCCGAGTACGGCGCGACCGTCGGATTTTTCCCGGTCGATGCGCAGACGTTGAATTACCTGCGGCAGACCGGCCGGCCGGAAGAGAGCATCGTGGCGACCGAGGCGTATTACAAAGCCCAGGGTTTATTCGGTCCGGCGAGCGCCGATGAAATCGACTACTCGGACGTTTTGACGCTCGATCTCTCCGCGATCACGCCGAACGTCGCGGGGCCGAAGCGCCCTCAGGACCGCATCGCGCTCGCTGAACTCAAGACGCAATTCGGGACGCTATTGAAAAAGTCCGCTGCCGATGGCGGCTATGGCAAGTCGACGCCAAGTGCTGCTGCCGCTGCCAACTCGCCGCGCGACGGCGACGTGGTGATTGCTGCAATCACTTCGTGCACGAATACCTCGAACCCGGGCGTGATGCTCGCCGCCGGCATGGTCGCCAAAAAAGCAGTCGAGCGCGCCCTCAAAGCCAAGCCGTGGGTCAAGATGTCGTTGGCGCCTGGCTCGCGCGTCGTCAGTGAATATCTCGCCGCGACGGATTTGCAGCGCTATCTCGATCAACTCGGCTTCATGCTCGCGGGTTACAGTTGCACGACGTGCTTCGGCGCGTCCGGTCCGATTGACGAGGTTCTCGAAAAATCCATCAACGACAACGACGTTGTCGCTTGCGCCGTTTTATCGGGCAACCGCAACTTCGAGGCGCGCATCCATCCGTCGGTGCGCGCGGCGTTTCTCGCGAGCCCGCCGCTGGTCGTCGCGTTCGCGCTGGCGGGAAGAATAGATATCGATCTCGCGAACGAACCGTTGGGCGACGATCCATCCGGCAAACCTGTCTATCTCAAAGACTTGTGGCCGACGCAGGAAGAGCTGGCCGCGGCGCTCAACACGGCAGTCAAGCCCGCGTATTACAGCAAGATTTATGGGATGGACTTCGAGGCCGCGCATCCGGCATGGAAGGCGATTCCGAGTAGCACCGGCGGGACGTACGCGTGGAGCGGCAACTCTACGTATATCAAGGCGCCGCCGTTTCTCGACGCGCGCTACACCGAATCGAGCCTGCGGGAATTTCGCGGCGCTCGCTCGCTCGCTATCCTCGGTAACTCGATTACGACCGACCACATCAGCCCGATCAGCAGCATCAAGGCGAGTTCCACCGCCGGCGTGTATCTGCAAAGCCTCGGCGTCAAACCCGCGGATTTCAACAATTACGGCGCGCGCCGCATGAACCACGAGGTGATGGTGCGCGGCGCATTTGCCAACCAGCGTCTGCGCAACCAGATGGTGCCCGGCATCGAAGGCGGTTACACGAAACATCAGCCGGACGGCGCGCAGATGACGATCTACGACGCCGCGATGCTGTACGAAAAAGAAGGCGCGCCGCTGATCGTGATCGCGGGCGAAGAGTACGGGACCGGCAGCGCGCGCGACTGGGCAGCCAAGGGCACGCGCCTGCTCGGCGTGCGAGTCGTCGTTGCGGCGAGCTTCGAGCGCATCCATCGCAGCAATCTCGTCGGCATGGGCGTGCTGCCGTGCCAGTTGCCGCCGGGCGTGACCGCGGCGTCGCTCGGTCTTACGGGCGAGGAAGTATTCGACTTGATTGGGCTTGATGATCGGGCGAAACCGCGCCAGTCAGTGACTCTCGTGGTTAAGCGTACGAACGGCAAAGAAGAAAACGTCACACTCACGCTGCGGCTCGATACGCCCGCTGAAATCGACTACGTGCGCCACGGCGGCATTCTGCCTTACGTGCTTGCGGGATTGACCGCGTAGCTATCGGCGCGGGATTAGTCCGTCGTTCCCGCGCAGGCGGGAACCCAGGATAATTTAGATCGTCTGGATACCCGCCTGCGCGGGTATGACGATCGAAGACATTGCGCTTAACCGACATTCTCCTGCAACAGCGTATTTTTCTTGAGCAGCGCTTCGTCAATTATCACGCCGAGGCCGGGACCGCGCGGCACCTCGACATGGCCGTCCTTCACCTTGAAATCGCTGTCGGGGCATAGCGGGTCTTTGGCGGTTGCGTTCAGGCCGAACACGAATTCCGCGGCACCCATCGTGCGCGCGACAGGCGTAGCTGCGTAGAAGTGCGCCCCCGCGGCGGCGTCGAGCTGCGATTGCACCGCGAGCCCGCCGCAGTTGACGCGAATGTTCGCGGATTCGCCGACCGCCGCGATTTTCTTCGCGTTGGTGATGCCGCCCATTTTGTAGAGCTTGATGCAGAATGCATCGCAGGCGCGAGCCTGCGCATGCGCCTGCGCATCCTGCAGCGTGAAGACGCCCTCGTCCGCCATTACCGGCACGCCGTTCGCCGCGCGGCGGATTTCCGCCATGCCGGCGAGATCGCGCCGCTCGATCGGCTGCTCGATGTAGCCGAGTCCCATGGTCTTAATTTCGGCGATCGCCGACAGCGCGTCGGCGAGCGTCCAGCCCGTGTTCGGGTCGATGCCTATCATCACGTCGCCGCCGACCGCTTTGCGCACGGCCGCGAAATTTTCGACGTCGTGGCGCCAGCCGCGGCGGTCCGCCATTTTGAGGCACAGCACGCGGATGCCGAATTCATCGACTGCGCGCGTCGCCTCGGCGACGATGACGCCGATGTCGTCCGCCATGCTCACCGACCATTCGAGCGGAATGCGCGGCTGGCAACAGCCGCCGATTAAATTGTAAACAGGCGTCTGCAACGCCTTGCCGGCGGCGTCGTGCAGCGCGATATCGAGCACCGAGCGCGCCGCCGGATTGCCGGCGAGGCGGTTGTCGAACATCGCGTTGACGGTCTCGAAATCGAATATCGATTTGCCGAGCAGCGCGGGCCCGTAAACTTCCTTGATCGCGGAAAACACGCTGGGCGCGGTGTCGGCGACGAAGTGGCCCGGGCTGATCGGCCGCACCTGCGCGCAGCCGACGACGCCGTCGGCGTAGATCTTCACGAGCACGTGTTTGCCGAGGAGGCTGTCCGCGGGACCGGTATCGTAGACGCCGCTCGAGAAGACGCGCTGCAGGCGTTGCGACAGTGCGGTGATGAAAATTTCTATGCGGTCGATCATCAGTATCCTCCGGCTATTATCGTTTGGCGGCGCAAGCGCGCCATCTTACTCGGGCTTGATGCCCGCGGCTTTGACCACTTTTTCCCAGCGCGGAATTTCTTCGCCGATGAACTTCCTGAAGTGCGCGGGCGTGTCGCCCACCGGTTCGAAACCCTGGGCCAGCATTTTTTCCTTGACCTCCGGCACCTGCATGATCCTGCCGATCTCTTTGGCGAGCGCGTCGATGCTGCTTTTCGGCACGCCCGCCGGCAGCAGCAGGCCGTACCACGACGCGGCGTAATAGCCGGGCAAACCCGCTTCGGCGATCGTCGGCACGTTCGGCAGCGCGCTGCTGCGCTGGGAGATCGAAACCCCGAGGGCTTTTATCCTGCCGGCGTTGATCTGCGCCAGCACGCCGGGTATCGATGTGAACAGCAACTGCACTTCGCCGCTCACGAGTCCGACCACCGACGGTGCGCCACCCTTATATGGGACGTGGGTCATTTCGATCCCGGCCATCGACGCAAACAGCTCCATCGCGAGATGCGTGACGTTGCCGACGCCGCCGGATCCGTAGACGAGCTGTCTGGGTTTCGCCTTCGCCAGCGCGATCAGTCCTTTCACGTCGCTTACCTGCAGGCCCGGATGCACGAGCAGCACCGAGGGTCCGAGCGCGATGTTGCTGAGCGGCGTGAAGTCCTTGCGGACGTCGAACGGCAGCTTCGCGGACAGGCTCGGGATCGCGATCGTCGAATTCGCCATCAATATCGTGTGGCCGTCGGGCGTCGAATTGGCGACGATCTCGGCCGCGAGGTTGCCTGCGGCGCCCGGGCGGTTGTCGACGATGAACGTGGCGCCGAGCGCGTCGGAAAGTTTCTGCGCGATCACGCGCGCCGCAATGTCGGTGCCGCCGCCCGCCTGAAAGCCGACGACGATGCGCACGGGCCGCGACGGAAACGGCTGCGCGGCGGCCGCGCCGGACAGGAGCGTACCGACAGCGACGACTGCCATCAAAAGTACACGGAGTTGCATCGATACTCCCTCTTGTTTTTTGCGGAAACCCGGAATGATACGGAAAAACGCGAACGGCTGGAGCCTGGCAGAGCGGGCGCAACTCTCCAAGTGACGGGTCCGCCGACGGTGATGCGTCACTCGCTATATACTACGGATTACGATATGGAGATTATCCGAGGATGGAAGGAATGACGATGGCTGACTCATCGCTCGCCCACCAGAGCGCGCAGAGCGCGCGATTCGAAGTGGTCCCGTTCAAGGCCGCGCTCGGCGCGGAAATCCGCGGCTACGACATCACCACGCTCGACGATGCGACGTTCAAGCGCATCCACGACGTGTGGCTCGATAACGTGCTGCTCGCATTTCGCGGTCAATCGGTGAGCGCCGAAGAGCTGGTCAGTCTCGTCAAGCGCTTCGGCACGCCGGTGTCGTCATCCAACCTGCATCAGCGCGATCTGCCCGAGCGCGCGGCCCACGAACTCTACAAGCTGCCCGCCGAAGTCACGGTGGTGTCCAACGTCAAGGAAGCGGGGAAAACGATCGGGATTCTCGGCGACGGCGAAATCGTGTGGCATTCGGATTTTTCGTTCAAGGAAGCGCCGACCGCCGCGCGCATGCTGGTCGCGAAGGAAATTCCGCCCAACGAGAAAGGCGGCAATACGATATTCCTGAATTGCTACGCGGCGTACGACGCGCTGACCGCGGCGCAGAAAAAACGCATCGC
>CAZEAX010000081.1:0-13596 GCA_964510405.1 uncultured Streptomyces sp.
TATACGCTGCTCTTTGCGTTGACCGCGCAGTACGCGGTCAATCCCAGCCTTTATCCGAAGCTGCCGTACGATCCGGTCAGGGATTACGCGCCGATCAGTTTGCTTGCGAATGCGCCATATTTGCTGGTCGTGCATCCCTCCGTGCCGGCGAAGTCGGTCGCGGAATTGATTGCATTGATGAAAGCGCGTCCCGGTCAGCTCGCGTATTCGTCGTCGGGCAACGGCAGCGGCGCGCATCTCGCCGGCGAAATGTTGCGCAGTCTCGCGCATGTCGAAATCACGCATGTGCCCTACAAAGGCGCGGGGCCCGCGATGCCGGACCTGATCGCGGGTCAGGTGCAATTGTCGTTTGTTACGTATACCGCGGCGGGGCCGCATATCAAGACCGGCCGCCTGCACGTGCTCGGCGTGACGACTGCGAAGCGCTCGCCGACGTTGCCGGACCTGCCCGCAATCGCCGAAACTGTGCCCGGCTACGATTCCGCCGTGTGGTACGGGTTCGCGGCGCCCGCCGGCACGCCGCCCGACATTATTGCCCGGCTCAACAGCGAGGTTCTGCGCGTGCTCGCCTCGTCCGACTTCCGCAGCAGGATCACGCTCGAAGCCGTTGCGCCGATCGGCAGCACGCCGGAGGAGTTCGGCAACTTCATCAAGAGCGAAATCGTGCGTTGGGCGAAAGTCGTGAAGGATTCGGACGCCAAGGTCGATTGAGCCGCGCCGCGACCGGCTGGCAATCGGTATAATCGATCGCACAACAGCAGTCGCACCTATTCCGGCGTCGCGCACGCGGCTTGCGGATCAGGGCATGCCAGAGACAGGAGCAGGCAGTTTTTTTCCACGCGGTGTGCGCCGCCGCTTGCTGCATGCTATGGAGATCGCCATGAAATTCTTGCCAGGTTTTACCGGGCTGTGCTTTGCCATGCTGCTCGTCTGCACTGCTCATGCGCAGGATTATCCGTCCAGGCCGGTACGCATTGTCGTCGGCTATACCCCGGGCGGGGGCACCGATCTTTTGGGGCGCATCGTCGCGAAAAATCTCGGCGAACTGTGGGGCCAGCAAGTCATTGTCGACAACCGTCCGGGCGCGGGCGGCAATATCGCCACCGATCTCGTCGCCAAGGCGCCGCCCGACGGCTATACGTTGCTGGTTGCGCCGAGCACGCACGCGATTGTGCCAAACCTTTATTCAAAGCTGCCGTTCGATACGCTGAAGGATTTCACGTTCATTACGCTGGTCGCGGCGAGCCCCAATATTCTCGTGGCGCATCCTTCGGTGCCGGCGACGACCGTGAAGGAATTGATCGCGCTCGCGAAGCGCCGCCCCGGCGAACTTACGTTCGCGTCCGCGGGCATCGGCGCCACGACGCATCTCGCCGGCGAATACTTCAAGAACGTGGCGGGCATCGATGTGCTGCACGTGCCGTACAAAGGAAGCTCGCAGGCGCAGATCGATCTGGTGGGCGGCCATGTGTCGTTCATGGTCGACAGCATGCCGTCTGCCCTGCCGAAAGTGCAGGCGAACAAGCTGCGCGCGCTCGCGACCACCGGCAAGCGGCGCTATCGCCTCCTGCCCGACATGCCGACGGTGCTCGAATCGGGCCTGCAGTACGAATCGATTTCATGGTGGGGGGTAATCGGCCCGGCGAATATGCCGCAGACTGTCGTCAACAAGCTGCTTGCCGACATCACTCGCGTCATGGCGCTTTCCGATGTGAAGGAACTCGTCATCACCCAGGGCGCGGAAGCGACGACCGATACGCCCCAGCAGTTCCTCGATTACGTGAAGCAGGAAACCGCGCTGTACGGCAAAATCATCAAGGCCGCCAATATCCGCATCGAGCAATGACTTGAAGTCAAGCAAAGATTCCACACCACCGCGTTTTCGCATAGGCATAGACGTCGGCGGCACCTTCACCGATTTGTTTCTCCTCGACGAGGGCAGCGGCGCGGTCGCGCGCCACAAGCTCCTGTCGACGCCGGGCGAGCCGCATCGCGCGCCGCTCGCAGGCATCCGCGAAATTCTCGCGCAGGTCGGCGGTGCCGGCGCCGATGTCGCATTCGTCGGGCTCGGCACGACCGTGATGACCAACGCGCTGCTCGAGCGCAAAGGGGCGGTGACCGGTTTGATCACCACCGCCGGATTCCGCGACCTGCTGGAAATCGCGCGCCAGATCCGGCCGCACACGTTCGATCCCTTCGTTTCCAAGCCCGAGCCGCTGGTACCGCGCCAATTGCGGCGTGAAGTCCGCGAGCGCATGGCTGCCAACGGCACGGTGATCACGCCGCTCGATCAAGCAAGCCTTGATAACGCCATCGACGCGTTGCAGGCGGCGGACGTCAAAGCGATTGCGGTATGTCTTTTGAATTCCTACGCAAACCCGGCCCACGAACGCGCGATTGCGGATGCGCTGAAGAAGCGGTGGCCGGCTGCGCACGTATCGGTTTCGGTCGATGTGCTGCCGGAGTTCCGCGAGTACGAGCGCTTGAGCTCGACGGTCGTCAACGCGTACCTGATGCCGGTCACGCGCGAATATTTCCGCGCGTTCGAAGGCGAGGTCAGCGAGATCGGCGTGCCCGAGCCGCCGTTCATCATGAACTCGGGAGGCGGCATCATGACGCCGGAGCAGGCCGGCGAGCGGCCGATCGACACGCTTTTTTCAGGCCCGAGCGGCGGCGTCAGCGGCGCGATCTATGTCGCCGCGAGCGGCGGCCATTCGAACATCATCACATTCGACATGGGCGGCACGAGCACCGACGTATGCCTGATTCAGAACGGCAAGCCCCAGCTTTCGCACAGCCGGATTATCAATGGTGTTCCGTTAAAAGCAGCGGCGCTCGACGTGCACACGGTCGGCGCGGGCGGCAGCAGCATCGCGGGCCTCGATGCGGGCGGCATGCTTTACGTCGGACCGCACAGCGCCGGCGCACGGCCTGGCCCCGCCTGCTACGGGAATGGAGGCGACAAGCCCACGGTCACCGACGCGAATGTTGTGCTCGGGCGTTTGAACCCGGAGTTTCTGCTCGGCGGCGCACTGAAAATCGACGCGGCGCGCTCGCAAGCCGTCATCGAGCGCGACATCGCGAAGCCGCGCGGCGTCGATGGCGTCGACGCAGCTGCCGCGATCATTGCGATCGCGGACACCAATATGGCGCACGCGGTGCGCTTCGTGTCGGTCGAGCGCGGGCTGGATCCCGGCGACTTCATGCTCGTCGCGTTCGGCGGCGCAGGCCCGGTGCACGCGGCGGCGGTCGCGCGTCATCTCGGTGTGGCGGGCGTGCTCGTTCCGCCGGCACCCGGCGTGCTGTGCGCGATGGGCGTGCTCGTCAACGATTTGCAGGCGGATTTCAGCCGCACGCGCATGACGGCCGAGTCGGCGCCCGATGGTCTTTCAGTTGTCGACGCCGTCTATCGCGAACTCGAAGGGAGGGGGCGTGCCGCCTTCAGCGCGGAAAAAATCGACACGGCGAAATTGAATCTCGGGCGCACCGTCGATGCGCGCTATGCGGGCCAGAACCACGAATTGACAGTCGATGTGCCGGCAGGCGCGTTCGATGCACAGGCGCTTGCTGTCACGAGAGCGAGTTTTCACGCGGCGCATCGCGAAATGTTCGGCTACGACTCGCCCGAAAAGCCCATCGAGCTCGTCACGTTCCGCCTGCGCGCGCGCATGAACGTTGCGCGAGGCGATTTCACGGGCGCGCAGCCCGTCGCGCGCGAGGGCGCGCTCGCGCCGGCCGCCTCGCGCAAAGTGTATTTCGACAATGCGGGCGGTTTCGTCGATTGCCCGGTCTACGATCGCAACGCGCTTCTGCCGGGCGACGTGTTTCGCGGGCCTGCCATCGTCGAGCAGATGGATTGCACGACGGTGGTGCCGCCGGACTTCGGTGTGCGCGTCGACGAGGCCGGCAATCTGCTGCTGACACTTTCCTGAGAAAGACGCTCATGGCCCACGCTCAACTGGAAATCGTCGCTGCGGCATTCGAAGCGGCAACGCACGAAATGGCGGCGAGCCTCGTGCGCACGGCGTTTTCGCCCAACATCAAGGAGCGCGCGGACTGCTCGACGGCGATTTGCGATGCCGAGGGCCGCGCGCTTTCGCTGATGACGAACGCGCCCGCTCATCTGGGCTCGACGCTGCGCATGGTGAGCGCGATCCTCAAGCGCTTTCCTGTAGAAACGCTTAGGCCCGGCGATGCGTTTCTCGCCAACGATCCGTACATCGTCGGCGTGACGCATCTCAACGATTGCACGGTGGCAATGCCGGTTTTCCACGCCGGCCGCCTCGTCGCATTCGCGGCGGCGGTTGCGCACCATTCGGACGTCGGCGGGCGGGTGCCCGGCAGCGAGGCCGGTGACAGCGTCAGCATTTTCCAGGAAGGCATCCGCGTGCCGCCGGTGCAGATCTACGCGGCCGGCAAGCCGCGCGCCGATGTGCTGGAAATGTTCTATCTCAATTCGCGCATGCCGCATTACGGCGAGGGCGATTTGATGGCGCAGATGGCGTCGTGCAACCGCGGTATCGCGCGCGTACAGGATCTCTTTGCGAAGTACGGCTTCGAGCCGATGCTCAAATGCATCGACGATATGCTCGACGCAACCGAACGGCGCATCCGCACCGGCATCCGCAACGTGCTGAAAGAAGGCACCTACAGCGCGGTGGACTGGCTCGATGAAGACGGCGTCACCGGCGAGCGCGTGAAACTCGCCGTTACGGTCACGATCAAGGACGGCCATTTGACATTCGACTTGTCGGACTGCTCGCCGCAACTGGGCAGCGGCAAGAACGTGCCGCTCACGCATTGCTTTGCGACCGCCTACTTTTGCCTGAAATCGGTGGTAGATCCGTTCGTGCCGACGAATGAAGGCCTGTATCGCACGGTCACGATTATTGCGCCAGAGAAACTCGTCGTGAACCCGGTGGCGCCGGCGGCGGTGAGTTCGCGCAACATGACTTCGATGATACTGGCCGAAGCGATCAACAATGCGCTCGGCCAGGCGGCGCCGACGCGCAGCGTCGCGGCGGGCGGGCCGGGGCAGGGCTGCATCAGCGCAGGTGCCGATCCGCATACGGGGCGCTACTTCATCAACTACGAAAACCTCGCGGGCGGGCAGGGCGCGCGCTGCAATGCCGACGGCATGGACGTCGTGATGATCAACATGACGAACACGTCGAACCTGCCGGTCGAGGCGATGGAAATGGAATTCCCGCTGCGCATCGAGCGCTATGAGCTTGTCATCGATTCGGGCGGCCCCGGCAAGTTTCGCGGCGGCATGGGCATCGTGCGCGATATGCGTTTACTCGCCGACCACGCGGGCGTGTCCCTCCGGAGTTCGCGCCAGAAATTTCCGGCGCCGGGCATGGCGGGCGGCGCGCCCGGCGGGCTTGGTGCTTTCATTCGCAATCCGGGCCGGCCGGATGAGACGCGTTTGCCGATGACGACTTCCGGCACGCCGTTCGCGAACGGCGACGTGCTGCGTGTGGTTTCGCCGGGCGGCGGCGGCTACGGCGATCCGCGCGAACGCGATCCCGCGGCGGTCAAACGCGATCTCGTCGAGGGCAAGATTTCGGCTGCGGTCGCGCGGGAGATATACGGCAGGGACAAGTAAATCAATTCAAGGGAGGTGCGTCATGAAAATAATTTCCATCGTGTTTGGCTTCATCCTGGCGTTCGTGCTTGCACCGGTGCACGCCCAGGGCACCCGCTTCAAGCCGATTGCGGAAAACGACATGACCGAAGTGCAGAAGCAGGCGGTCAAGGACATGATCGGCGGCCTGCGCGGCGGCTTCAACTGGGACGGTCCGAACGCGCTGCTGCTGCGCAGCCCCGAGCTGCAGTCGCGCACGCAAAGAGTCGGCGAGTATCTGCGCTACAAGACGGCGATCCCGCAGCGCCTCAATGAATTCGCCATCCTGATCACCGCGCGCCAGTGGGACGCGCAGGGCGAATGGATACAGCATCAGGCGCTCGCCGAGAAGGCGGGGATCGCACCTGCAACGATCGCCGATCTCGCGCAGGGGAAACGTCCGGGCGGGATGAAAGACGACGAAGCACTCGTCTACCGGTTTTTGCACGAGCTGCACACGACCAAAACCGTGAGCGACGGCACGTTCAAGGATGCGAAAGAAAAATTCGGCGAGCAGGGCGTGATCGACCTGGCCGCGGTGTCGGGTTACTACACGATGCTGGCAATGATTCTGGGTGTCGCCGGCAATCCGGTGCCCGCCGGGGTCACGGCGCCGCTGCCTAAATTGAAATAAGCGTTGAAGTGACGGGCGCGGCTACTCGACTTTTATATTCGCCGCCTTTATCACTTTCGCCCACTTTGCAGTCTCCGCCTTCAGGAACGCGCCGAATTCCTCCGGCGTGCCGCCGATGGCTTCCATGCCCGACGCGGTGAAGCGATCCTTGACGTCCGCCGCGCGCAGGCTGCGGCCGATTTCAGTCGCGAGCGTCTCGACGATCGCCCTGGGCGCGCCGGCCGGTGCGACCACGCCGTTCCATGCGGTACCGACAACCGCCGGCCAGCCCGCTTCGCCCATGGTCGGCACCTGCGGCAGGAGTGAAGTGCGTTTCTCGCTGGCAACGGCGAGCGCGCGCAGTCTGCCGCTTTGAATGAAAGGCAGCGCGGCGGGCAGCACGCTCCACAGCGCCTCGACCTGGCCGCCGGCGACATCCGTCGCCGCTTGCGCGCCGCCTTTATAGGTAATGACCTCCATGCGCACGCCCGTCGCGTGATTCAGCATTTCGGCAAGCAGGTGCTGGACCGACGCGATCGTGCTCGCGGCGATGTGCAGGTTGCCCGATTTCGCGAGCGTGATGAGTTCTTTCGCCGTGCGCGCAGGAATCGAGGGATGAACCGCGAGCACGTTGGGACTCGCGTTGACGAGTATCACGGGTGCGAGGTCGCGTTCAGGATCGTACGGCAGATTCGGATACAGGCTTTTACCGGCCGTGACCGGCCCCGGCGTCGCCATCCCCAGCGTGTAGCCGTCGGCGGCCGCTTTCGCCGTCGCGTCGGTGCCGATATTACCGTTCGCGCCCGCGCGGTTTTCGACGATAACGGACTTGCCGAGACTCTCGGACAGCTTTTGCGCGACGAGCCGCGCGGCAAGATCCGTCCCTCCGCCCGGCGGATAAGGGACGATGATGCGTAGCGGCTTGACCGGATAGGGCTGCGCGAAGGCGGACATCGACGCGGCCAGCGCGACCACCGCAACAGCGCAAAATATTTTCATGGCATCATGATACTCAAATGAAGACAGTCACGCCGCTGCGCGCATTGTTGTGTGCGTCCCTGTTTGCCGCTGTCGCCCACGCGCAGGACTTTCCGAACCGCCCGATTCGCATCGTCGTCCCGTTTACGCCGGGTGGACTGGACGCGAGCAGTGAACAGGGGTCCCGCTTGCGGGATGTGAACGTCCGCGAGTCGGCCGCGGCCGCCGTGTTGATCGCACAAATATCGACCTCACATGAGCAATTTCCGAACCGCCCGATTCGCATCGTCGTGCCTTTTACGCCAGGCGGCGCGACCGACGTCGTTACCCGCATCGTCGCACAGAAATTGAGCGAGCAATTCGCGCGCCAGGTCGTCACCGACAACCGTGGCGGCGCGGGCGGCATCGTCGGCGCGGAATTCGTTGCCAGGGCGCCGGCCGACGGTTATACGCTGGTGATGGGCACCAGCGGTACGCATGCGATCAACGTGAGTCTGTATCCCAGGCTTTCCTACGACCCGGTGAAGGACTTTGCACCTATTACGCGCGTTTCGTTGCTGCCGAGCATGATCGTGGTGCATCCGTCGGTGCCCGCGAAGAACGTGCGCGAGCTGATCGCGCTGGCCAAAAAGAATCCGGGTCAGCTCACGTATGCGTCGTCGGGCAGCGCGCAGTATCTGACGGGCGCGCTCTTTACGAGCATGGCGGGGATCGAGATGGTGCACGTGCCGTACAAGGGCGGCGGCCAGGCGCTGCCCGCGCAATTGGGCGGCGAGGTGGCGTTGTCGTTCTCGACGGTCGTGTCGTCGTTGCCGCATGTGACCAGCGGCCGTCTGCGCGGGCTCGCGGTGACGAGTGCAAAGCGAACGCCGGCCGCACCGGATTTTCCGACGGTCGCAGAATCCGGTCTGCCCGGCTATGAAGCCGTGTCGTGGTACGGTCTTTTCGCGCCGGCCGGCACGCCGCGCGACATCATCGCCCGCCTGAATGCGGAAACCGTACGCGTGCTGAAACTTGCGGATGTGCGGCAATTGATGCTCGCGCAAGGCGCCGAGCCCGTAAGCGAGACGCCCGAGCAATTTGCGGCGCTGGTCAAGGCGGATATCGCGAAGTGGGGCGAGGTGGTGCGGAAATCCGGTGCCAGGGCGGATTGACTGCGCGGGAATAAAACCGGTGCGGTGCCTGTTCTAACCACGACAGTTCACACAATCACGGAGGGAGCCATGACGAAATCATTTCGCAATCAAATCGTTGCCCTGGCACTGGGTTTCAGCGCATCGCTTGCGTGTGCCGAATCGAATGCGCCGGTGCCGGAAATCGGGAGCGACCCGAATTTTGTCGCGGCCAAGAAGGCGATCGAGGCAAAGCAGTGGGACAAGGCGCTTTACAGCCTGAAATACGTGAAGGCCGAAGACGCGGAGGTTTACAACCTGACCGGCTACGCGAGCCGCAAGCTCGGCAAGATGGACGACGCGTTCCGCAACTACAAGATCGCGCTGCAGATGAATCCCAACCATCGCGGCGCGCATGAGTACGTCGGCGAAGCGTATTTAATGACGAACAATCCCGCGATGGCCGAACAGCATCTCGTGGCGCTGGAAAAGATTTGCGGTCAGGGCTGCGAAGAGTACAAAGATCTGGCGCGCGAAATCGCCGAATACAAGAAAACACACTGACGCATCAGTCGGGCTTGATGCCCGCGTCGCGCGCGACTTTGGCCCACTTGTCGATTTCGTCGCGGATGAAAACGCGCGCTTCGTCGGACTTGCTCCACAGCGGATTCGCGCCCTGGCCGGCGAGGTACTGCTTCATGTCGGGCGACTTCATGATCCGCACGACCTCTATGTTGAGCCGCGCGATGATACCTTTCGGCGTCGCCGCAGGGGCCATCATGGCAACCCACGTTGAAGCGACAAGACCGGGCAGGCCCGACTCGTTGAGCGTCGGCACCTCAGGCAGGACTTCGGAGCGTTTTGCATCGACGATCGCGATAGCGCGCAGGCGCCCTGTCTTGATGAACTCGAGCAGCGTCGGCAGGTTGATGAATGCCATGTCGTTCTGGCCGGCGAGGAGATCGATCAATGCCGGCGCGCCGCCTTTGTACGGTACCAGCGCGATGTTGACGTTGGCGCGCAGCCGGAACCATTCCGTCACCAGGTGCTGCAGCGTACCCAAACCGGGCACCGCCGCATTGAGCTTGCCCGGCCGTGCTTTGGCGAGCGCGATCAGTTCGCGCGGGGTCTTGACCGGGACGGCGGGATGCACAGCGAGTGCGATCGTAATGTCGGCGAGCATAGAGACCGCAACGAAATCGCGCGGCACGTCGTAAGGGACTTTCGCGCGCAGGGAGAGGCCGGCGGCGAGCGAACCCGTATTGGCGACGAGCAGCGTGTAACCGTCGGGCGCCGCCTTGGCAACCGCGTCGGTGCCGATCAATCCGCCGGCGCCCCCGCGATTATCGACTACCACGGGTTGCTTCAACACGACGGCCAGACGGTCGCCGACGGCACGTGCGATCAGGTCGTTGGTACCGCCCGGCGGGAACGGCATGATGATTTTGACCGGCTTGACGGGGTAGTTCTGCGCCTCAACCGACAGTGCAAACGCGGCGAACAGCAACGCGATCGTTTTTAGCGCGCGACGCGCCAGTTCTCGCATGAAATCAATCCTCCCCGGGTGATCGGCATCGGCAGGCGGGGAATATAGCATGTCGGAAAATTCCGATGGGTTCCCGGCGACGTCCTGGCAGTGTAGGCATTCTTCTGACACGACAATGTCACGGAGCCCGTCTATACGCGAGTTGCGCGCGGCGTATAGTCGAAATCGTAGTCTGTCGCAATATCAAGTGCCCGATCAACCCGAAGGAGCCTATATGAAACATGCAACGCCGAAGCAGTCGAGCTACGCAGCGCTGTTTGATCCCGTGGTTGCGCGGGCGGCCGCCGCGCGCGCCGCGCAATGGAATCTGCCGCGCCACGAATGCCATCCGCTCGATCGTTACACGGGCAAACGCGTATCTGCGGACCTTTCCGCTTACGATGCCGCTGTCGAGTGCGCCCCGCTTGCCGACAACGAAATTGCGGACGAACCGCAGCAGGTTTGCGGCCGCCCCGAGCAGGATGTCGATGCTGATTCCGACGACGATTTTTAGATTGCGCATGACTGCAATAGCCGAGCCGGTAGCATAATTCCATTTCACCGTGGGGCGACGCGGTACTGCCGCGCAAGCCGTATCATCACTCCACGGTCTGGTAAGCAGTGCAAATGCGGTCGAAGACTCCCGCGGCGGCGCCGCTATTGGGATTCGTGATTTACTCCGCAATGAACGCATAGCCTGGGGATCGAGACCGCCGTCCCAGCTTGTTCGCGGTGCGAATTGCGCAGTATGCGCATCGGGCGTAATGTAGCGTTCAAAACAATAACCAATAATCTGTTTGCTCGCGGAGGGAGGGACGTGATGGGCAATTTTCTGAAGATGGTGCTCGCGTCGTTGATCGTTGCGGTCACCCCGGCGGACGCTGCCGACGTTATGCAATCCAGGGCGCGCGCGCTGCCCGTATTCGAGGTTGATCCCGCGTGGCCGCAAGTGCCCGCGAAGTGGAAACTCGGCGATGCATCGAGCATCGCCATCGACGCGCAGGACAACGTCTACGTGTTGCATCGCCCGCGCACATTGAAACCCGAGCCGGCCGCGCTGGCGGCGCCGCCGGTGATGGTGTTCGACGGTGCTGGCAACTACATCAAGTCCTGGGGCGGGGCGGGCAGCGGTTACGAATGGCCGGAACGCGAGCACGGCATCCACATCGATCACAACGGGCATGTGTGGATAGGCGGCAACAATTGTCCGGCGTCCGGAAATCGGGGGCTCAAGCCGGTGGCGGATGACGCATTGCTCAAATTCACGCTCGATGGAAAATTTCTGCTGCAGATCGGGCGCAGCAATCAAAGCAAAGGCGACACTGATACTGCCAACCTGCACCGCGCGGCGGACGCCTGGGTGCGGGCGGGCGCCAACGAAGTTTTCGTCGCCGACGGTTACGGCAATCACCGCGTCATCGTGTTCGATTCCGACACCGGCGCGTTCAAGCGCACGTGGGGCGCGTTCGGCAAGCCGCCGGGCGGCGTGGACCACTGCGCGGTCACCGCGCCGAAAAATTTTCCGGATGCCGACGGACCGCCGGACTACAACGTCGTGCACGCGATACGCGTGACCAGCGACGGCATGGTCTACGTGGCCGACCGCGAAAACCGGCGGCTGCAGCTTTTTACGGCCGACGGAACATTCGTAAAGCAAATAGTCAAAACCGATACGTCGTTCGCGCGTGATCTCGCATTGTCACCGGACGCAGACCAGCAATTCCTCTACGTCGGCGGCGGCAAGGGCATCTTCGTCGTCGACCGCAAGTCGTTTGAAATCATCGGCGCGATCCAGGTCCCCGGCCAGTTGGGGCCCGGCCACCACATCGCCACCGATTCGAAAGGCAATATCTATATCGCGCAGACCGGGGCCGGCCTGCAGAAGCTGGTATTCAAGGGCATGAAGTGACGATTCGCAATCGATGCGGCGCGAGCAGACGGCGCCGCCGGAATTTCAGTTGAAAAGCGGAGGGCACTGCAATGAATGCATTGAATCGTTTTGGCCCGCTTGCGGGCCGGCTGCTGATTGCGGCGATATTCATTTTGTCGGGATTCGGCAAAATCACGGGCTTCGATGGCACGGTCGGCTACATCGCTAGCAAGGGATTGCCGCTGCCCCAACTGGGGGCGATCGCCGCCATCATTGTCGAACTGGGTGGCGGACTGCTGCTGATTGCGGGCTGGAAGGCGCGTTGGGCCGCCGCCGCGATGCTTTTGTTCACGCTCGCCGCGGCGGTGATTTTTCATAACTTCTGGGCGGTGCCCGCCGACCAGGCGCAAAACCAGATGATCCATTTCATGAAGAACATATCGATGGCCGGCGGCTTGCTGTATGTCGTCGTCTTCGGCGCCGGGCCGTTGAGCGCCGGGGCGAATTCCGCCGGCCCGGGCTGATCGCGGATTGCGGTCTGGATCGTCATGCCGCGCCGTGACACCGGCATAACGGTTGTTCGCCGCGTAAAAAATCATGCATTGCCGTAATATTTTGTTACTCGCCTTTTGGAACCGCCCGCAATTCGGGCGGGTCGAAACATCAGGCATATCGACTGCCGACAACCGTCAAGGAGGTTTTATGTTTGCTCGCTGCGTTGCAGGTATTTTTGCTGTAGTCATTCTGAGCGCGCCCGTCCATGCGGCCGTGAATTTCAATTTCGGCGTGGAAATCGCGCCGCCTCCCCCGCGGGTGGAAGTGGTCCCCGCGCCGCGGCCGGGATATATCTGGGCGCCCGGCTACTGGAACTGGGAAGGCGGGCGGCACGTGTGGGTCGACGGACGCTGGGTCGGGGAACGCAGGGGCTATGCTTATGTACCCGACCGGTGGGTCGAATACCGCGAAGGCCGCGGGTCGCACTGGCATCGCGAACCCGGGCATTGGGAACGCGAGCGGCACCACTATCATTGAGTGCGGGAGCGTGAAATGCAAAAGGGCCGGAGATTGCCTCCGGCCCTTTTTATGCGACGGCGAACCTGAATTTATCTGCCGTAGTATTCCTGCACCGTCTCCCACGCTATTGATTGCAGGAAAGCCGCGGTCTTGTCGTCGACACCGCCTTTGTAAGTATTGCCGGCGGGCGTCTTGCCGTAAATCGACGCATAGATCGTGCACGCGGCGAGGTAGGTGCCGATCAGGGAAGGATGTCGTTTGTCCGGCTGATAAAACTCCAGTTCCGGACGCTTGCCGATCGCTTTGGCGAAAGCGAGGCCGGCGGGGATCACGAGCACATTGTTGTTGTTGCCGGCTATCGTGTATTCCTCCGCGAGCTGCGCGGTCATTTCCGGCTTGTCCTTGTACGCCCACGTCATGAAAAATGCCGGCCGCGCGCCGTGCTTCACGACCGTGTCGCTGTGCTTCTTTGCGTACTCGTGGAACGTGCCTTTCAGCTGCGGATGAACCGGGCACTGGCTGCAATCGTTCAGGATGACGGCGTCGAACGGCTTGTCGAATTTATTGAATTGCACTTCGTTGTTGCCGACGAACGAATATTTCCCGATCGCGTTCGGCTTGAAGTAGGACTCCACGTCGTGCCAGTCGAAACCCGAGCCGCTGATCGTCACCGACGTGTATCGATAGGCGTCCTTGTTCGCTGCGTCGGCATCGCGCGCGAGGTTCAGCACGAAATTGTGCATGCTGTTGTTGTAGTAGAAGAAGCTGTTGCCCACGAACAGCACGGACTTCGGCGGCGGACCGCCGACGTCCGTGCGCACCGGCTTGGTCGCAGCGAGCGCGCCGCCGCACAACGTG
>CAZEAX010000082.1:0-13479 GCA_964510405.1 uncultured Streptomyces sp.
AAACAAAAACTGTTGATCATCGCCGATTACGATTCGTACGGCGCGACCGCGTGCGCGGTCGGCATGCGCGCGCTGAGGGAATTCGGGGCCACGGTCGATTTTCTGGTGCCGAACCGCTTCGAATACGGCTATGGATTGACGCCTGAAATCGTCGCACTCGCCAAAACGCTCAAGGATCCGGACATCCTGATCACGGTGGACAACGGCATCGCGAGCGTCGACGGCGTGGCGGCCGCCAATGCGCTGGGTATGCGCGTGCTGATCACCGACCACCATTTGCCCGGCGCCGTGCTGCCCGATGCCTGGTGCATCATCAATCCCAACCAGCCCGGCTGCGATTTTCCGAGCAAGAACCTGGCCGGCGTCGGCGTGATGTTTTACCTGATGCTGGCCCTGCGCGCCGAACTGCGCAAACGCGGCGCATTCGGCGACGGCTCCGGCCCCAACCTCGGCGCGCTGCTCGACCTCGTGGCGCTCGGCACCGTGGCCGACGTCGTCAAGCTCGACGACAACAACCGCATTCTCGTGCAGCAAGGCCTGCAGCGGATCCGCAGCGGCAAAACGTGGCCCGGCATCGCGGCGTTGCTGCGCATCGCCGGCCGCGATGCCGCCCGCGCGTCGACGTACGATCTTGGCTTTGTCGTCGGGCCGCGCTTGAATGCCGCCGGGCGGCTCGACGACATGGCGGTTGGCATCGAGTGTCTGATCACGAACGATCACGGCACGGCCGAGCACATTGCACGCCAGCTCGATGAATTAAACCGGCAGCGCCGCTCGATCGAAGCCGGGATGCACGAAAACGCACTTGCCACGCTGGCCGACGTTGCGCCGCAGGACGGCTACAGCTTGTGCCTGTTCGAGCCCGACTGGCACCAGGGCGTGATCGGCATCGTCGCGTCGCGATTGAAGGAACGCTACCATCGCCCCGTCATCGCGTTCGCGCGCGGCAACGACGGCGAGATCAAGGGTTCTGGCCGTTCGATCGGCGCATTGCATATGCGCGACGCGCTCGATCTGGTCGCCAAGCGCGAGCCCGATCTCATCATGCGGTTCGGCGGGCACGCGGCCGCCGCCGGTCTCACGCTGCGAGAAAGCGAGTTTGCACGTTTCCGCACCGCGTTCGAAAGCGTTGCGCAAACACTGCTGTCGCCGGCCGATCTCGCGCGCGTCATCGAAACCGACGGTGCGCTGCCGCCGCAGCATTTGACGCTCGAAGCCGCGCGCGTGCTCGAACACCAGGTCTGGGGCCAGGGCTTTGCAGCGCCGACATTCGACGACGAGTTCACGGTCGTCCGCCAGCGCGTGGTCGGCGAACGGCACACGAAGCTGCGCCTCTTGAAAGACGGCCGCGAAGTCGAGGCCATGCTCTTCTCGCATGCGACACCGCTGCCCGCGCGTGTACACGCCGTCTACCGCCTCGCGGTCAACGAGTGGAACGGCACGCAAACGCTGCAACTCACCGTCGAGCACTGGCAAAGCGCGTAAATCCGGCCGGATAACGACGGTTTCAGGGCATTTCGGGACCCGCGTCCTGTATAATTGCGGTCTTTTCGCCCGGATCCCTACCGTACAAGCGCCATGGAAGCCGAACAACTCAATGCCATAGCCCGGCGGCTGCAGGATTTGGGCCAGCGCAATGCCGAGCTGCGGAGGTATCTTTGACTTCGAGGCCAAGCAATTGCGCCTCGCCGAAGTCGTAAAGCTGGCCGAAGACCCGGCCGCCTGGAACGATCCGAAGCGCGCGCAGGAACTCGGTCGCGAGCGCAAAACCCTCGAGTCGCTGGTCACCACGATGTCGAAACTCGACCAGGACCTGCGCGACACCGCGGAGCTTTTTTCGATGGCGCGCGGCGAGAACGACGACGCGACGCTGACCACCATCGAAGCCGAGGCGCGCGCGCTCGAAAAAACCGTCGCCGATGTCGAATTCCGGCGCATGTTCTCTAATCCGATGGATCCGAACAACTGCTTCGTCGACATCCAGGCCGGCCAGGGCGGCACCGAGGCGCAGGACTGGACACAGACGCTCGAGCGCATGTACATGCGATATTGCGAGCGCAAGGGCTTTCGTGTCGAACTGCTCGAAGAATCGCCGGGCGACGTCGCGGGCCTCAAAAGCGCGGCGCTGAAAGTCACCGGCGATTATGCGTTCGGCCACCTGCGCACCGAGACCGGCGTGCACCGCCTGGTACGCAAATCGCCGTTCGATTCCAACAACCGGCGCCACACGTCGTTCGCGAGCGTGTTCGTTTATCCCGAAATCGACGATACCATCGCGATCGAGATCAATCCGGCCGACCTGCGCATCGACACGTTTCGCGCGTCCGGCGCCGGCGGCCAGCACATCAACAAAACCGATTCCGCGATCCGCATCACGCACGCGCCTTCGGGCATCGTCGTGCAGTGCCAGAACGACCGCTCGCAACACCGCAACCGCGCCGAGGCGATGGCAATGCTGAAAGCCCGCCTCTACGAGCTCGAAATCAGGAAACGCAACGAGGAAAAGCAGGCGCTCGAAGACACCAAGACCGACATCGGCTGGGGCCACCAGATCCGCTCGTACGTGCTCGACCAGTCGCGCATCAAGGATCTGCGCACCAACGTTGAAATCGGCAATACGCAGGCCGTGCTCGACGGCAACCTCGACGACTTCATCACCGCCAGTCTTAAGCAGGGAATCTAGAGGAACCCCATGAGCGATCAACCCGTTAATCCGACAAGCCCCGAAATTCCGGAAGTCGACGAAAACCAGATCATTGCCGAGCGGCGCGCCAAGCTGCAGGCACTGCGCGCGAAAGGCAACGCGTACCCGAACAAATTCTGGCGCGAGAACCTGGTGGGCGATCTCATCGAGAAATACGAAGACCGCGACCGCGACTGGCTGGACGTAAACCCGGTCGTCGTCAAAGTCGCCGGCCGCATGATGTTGAAGCGCGTAATGGGCAAGGCGAGCTTCGCCCAGCTCCAGGATTCGAGCGGCAGCCTCCAGCTCTACATCACCGACAGCTACCCCGGCAAGGAGCAGCACGCGGAATTCAAGCATTACGACACCGGCGACACACTCGGCGTCGACGGCGTGCTGTTCAAGACCAAGACCAACGAACTGACGGTGCGCGTCAAGAACATCGTGATGCTCGCCAAGTCGCTGCGGCCGCTGCCGGAAAAATTCCACGGCCTGACCGACCAAGAGCAATGCTACCGCCAGCGCTACCTCGATCTGATCGCGAACGAGGACACGCGACTGCGCTTCATCAAGCGCTCGCGCATTGTGCAGGCGATCCGCGATTTTTTCCTCGCCAAACGCTATCTCGAGGTGGAAACGCCGATGATGCACCCGATACCGGGCGGCGCATCCGCGCGCCCGTTCGTCACTCATCACAACGCGCTCGACATGCAACTCTATCTGCGCATTGCGCCGGAGCTGTATTTGAAGCGGCTGGTGGTGGGGGGCTTCGAGAAGGTGTTCGAAATCAACCGCAATTTCCGCAACGAAGGCATGTCAACGCGCCACAATCCGGAATTCACGATGCTCGAATTCTACTGCGCGCATCGCGATTATCATTACCTGATGGCGTGCATCGAGCAGATGTTCCAGGTGGTCGCCAGCAAGGCGCTTGGCGTCACCACCATCACCTACCAGGGCCGCGAAATCGATCTGATGAAGCGGTTTGCGCGCATCACGATCGCCGACGCGATCAAGAAATATCACCCGGAAATCACCGACGAGATGTTGAAGAGTCGCGACGCGATGATCGCCAGGTTGAACGAACTCAAAATTTCGTTCCGCCCGCAGGACGGCATCTACGGCCTGCAGTTGACGCTGTTCGAGAATACGGTCGAATCGCAGCTGTTCGAGCCGACGTTTATTTACCACTACCCGGCCGAAGTCTCGCCGCTCGCGCGCCGCGACGACCTGGAACCGGAATTTACCGAGCGTTTCGAGCTCTATATCGCGGGCCGCGAAATCGCGAACGGCTTTTCCGAGTTGAACGATCCGGAAGACCAGGCGCAGCGTTTCCTCGAGCAGGCGAAGCAAAAAGATGCAGGCGACCAGGAGGCAATGCACTACGACGCCGATTACATCCGCGCACTCGAATACGGCCTGCCGCCGACGGCGGGCGCCGGCATCGGGATCGACCGGCTGGTCATGCTGTTCACCGACAGCGCGAGCATCCGCGATGTCATCCTGTTCCCGCAAATGCGTCCGGAATAAATCCGCATGGCCGCCGTCATGACTACCCCGGTGTGGCAACCTTCCGCAGCTGCAGTCGCCGCCTGCAACATGACCGCGTTCATGCGCGCGGCCGAAAAGAAGTACGCAATCAGCCTGCCCGACTACCCCGCGCTGCATGCGTGGTCGGTCGGCGAGCCGGAAAAATTCAACCGCCTGCTGTGGGATTTCTGCGGCGTCATCGCCGAGCGCCAGGGCGACATCGTGCTCGAACACGGCGACCGCATGCCCGGCGCGCGGTGGTTCCCGCAGGCGCGGCTGAACTTCGCCGAAAACCTGCTGCGCCGGCGCGACCGCGACACCGCGATCGTGTTCTGGGGCGAGGACCGCGTAAAAAGCCGCGTGACCTACGCCGAGCTTTACGGCGAAGTATCGCGGCTCGCGCAGGCGCTGCGCGCCTGCGGGGTCAAGCCCGGCGACCGCGTCGCGGGTTACATGCCCAACATTCCCGGCGCCGTGATCGCAATGCTGGCCGCGACCAGCATCGGCGCGATCTGGTCGTCGTGCTCGCCGGATTTCGGCGTGCAGGGCGTGCTCGACCGCTTCGGGCAAATCGAACCGCGCATACTCTTCAGCGCCGACGGTTACTTCTATAACGGCAAGACGATCGACGTGCTGCCGCGGCTTGCGCAAATCGCCCAGGCGCTGCCATCGGTCGAAAAAGTGATCGTGGTGCCGTACACGCAGCGGTCGCCGGCCATTGGCGCGGTACCGCGTGCGGTCGACGTGCACGCGTTCATGGCGCCGTACAAGGTGCGCAACATCGAATTCGCGCAACTGCCGTTCAATCATCCGCTTTACATCATGTATTCGTCCGGCACTACCGGTGTGCCCAAGTGCATCGTGCACGGCGCGGGCGGAACGCTCCTGCAGCATCTTAAAGAACAGGCGATGCACGTCGACCTGAAGCGCGGCGACCGCTTGTTCTATTTCACGACCTGCGGCTGGATGATGTGGAACTGGCTCGTGTCCGGGCTCGCGTCCGGCGCCACCCTCCTGCTCTACGACGGTTCGCCGTTCCTCGGCAATGGCAATATCTTGTTCGATTTCGCCGACGCCACCGGCATGACGGTCTTCGGCACGTCGGCGAAGTTCATCGACGCGGCCGCCAAGGCCGGCCTGCGGCCCGGAAAGACGCACAAGCTCGATACGCTCCGCGTCATGCTCTCGACCGGCTCGCCGCTCGTGCCCGAGGGTTTCGATTACGTCTACGCGCACGTCAAGCGCGATATCAACCTGGCCTCGATGTCCGGCGGCACCGACATCATGGGGACTTTCGTGTCGGGCAATCCGCTGCTGCCCGTGTGGCGCGGGGAAATCCAGTGCGCGACTCTCGGCATGCGAGTCGAAGTATTCGACGATGAAGGCCGGGCGCTGCGCGGCGCGAAAGGCGAACTCGTCTGCACGGCGCCTTTTCCATCGATGCCGATCGGTTTCTGGAACGATCCGCAAGGCAGGAAATACAGCGCGGCTTACTTTGAGAAATATCCCAACGTGTGGTGTCACGGCGACTACGTCGAATTGACCGAACACGGCGGAATGATCATCTACGGGCGCTCGGATGCCGTGTTGAATCCCGGCGGCGTACGCATCGGCACCGCCGAGATTTACCGCCAGGTCGAGCAGCTCGAAGAGATCGTCGAAAGCCTGGTGATCGGCCAGGACTGGCCGCCGGAGCAACCGAGCGACGTGCGCGTCGTGCTGTTCGTGCGGCTGCGCGAAGGCCTCGCGCTCGACGCGACGCTCATCGAGCGTATCAGGCAGCATATCCGCACCAACACGACGCCGCGCCACGTGCCCGCGAAAATCGTGCAGGTCGACGATATTCCGCGCACCAAGAGCGGCAAGATCGTCGAGCTGGCGGTGCGGCACGTCGTGCACAACCGGCCGGTGAAAAATATCGAAGCGCTCGCCAATCCCGAAGCGCTGCAAATGTTTCGCGACCGCACGGAACTCAAGACGTGACAATGTGAAGTAGTTGGCGTTCCCGGCACGGCAGGGTCAATTATAATAAGCCGTCGTCATGCGGGAGGAAGACCGACATGCATCGCCATCCACAATGCGCACTGGCCGCCGTCATCGCGGCTGCCTGCTCGTTTTCCGCGCCGGCCCAGGAGTATCGTTACCAAAATGCCGGGGACCCGCCGCGGCAAACCGCGGAGCAGCCGGCGCCGATGCAGCCGCAACAGGTGCCGCCTGCAGTCGCGGCCCCCGCGCCATGCGCGACTTGCGGCGCGGTCGACTCGATCCGCACGACGGAAAAACCCGGTGCAGGCAGCGCCGTCGGCCTGATCGCCGGCGGGGTTCTGGGCGGACTCCTCGGGCATCAGGTCGGCCAGGGCAGAGGCAATACGGCGGCGACTATCATCGGCGCGGCCGGCGGCGCCTATGCCGGCAACCAGGTCGAGAAGCACGTCAAGAAAGTCGTTCAGTACGACGTGACGGTGAGAATGGACGATGGCAGCTTGCGCACTGTCACCTACGATAGGGAACCGGGCTTTCGCGCCGGGGACAAAGTGCGGTTCGTCGACGGCCGCCTCACGCGCAACTAACCGCGGCGGCGCGCACCACGGTCAACCTAATCGGTATTCCACAACTGCCACCACGGCGTGCTTTTGACCACCTTGCCGGACAGATACTTGCTGTTCGGGAAGTTCGTCTTCATCACGCGCTCGGCGTCGTTGCGCAGATCGGTCATGCCGAGCTTGTCGTATGCCTGCACGAGGATCAACAGACCTTCCTCGTTGGCGGGCGCATTCGGATAAGTCTTCAGCGAATACTGCACGCGGTTCGCCGCCGCGACGTAGGCGCCGCGCTTCATGTAGTACTTCGCGACGTGCACTTCGTGCGCCGCCAGCGAATTGACCAGGTAATTCATGCGCTCGATCGAATCCGGCGCGTATTTGCTTTCGGGAAAGCGCGCGACCAGGTCGCGGAACGCGTCGAACGAATCGCGCGATGATTTCGGATCGCGCTCGGTCATGTCCTGGCCGGAAAACGAGCTCGCGAGCTTGCCGAGGACGCCCAGGTCGTCGTTGAAGTTGGCAAGCCCCTTCAAGTAATACGCGTAGTCGACGCTGGGATGGTTCGGATGCAGCTTGATGAACCGGTCGGCCGCCGCGATTGCCGAGGTGACGTCCTTGTCCTTGTAATACGCATACGCGATTTCGAGCTGTGCCTGTTGCGCGTAGCGGCCGTACGGATAGCGCGCCTCAAGCTTCTCGTACAGCTTGACGGCTTTTTCGTAATTGCCTTCGTTCAGGTTGGTCTTGGCTTCCGAGTACAGCTTGTTGGCCGACCAGCCCTTCGTTTCATCGTCATTTACCGCCGGCAACAGCCCGCATCCTGCCAGGCACAGCACCAGAATTAACGCTAAACTTGAACGCATAACCATGACCCTTGCGCGGAAACCGGTAAATTATAACGCATCGCCTGCCGTCGACCCGATGCGGCTCGTATTGCCTGCCGACTGTGCCGGCCAGCGGTTAGACCAGGCATTGTCCGTTTTGTTGCCGCAATTTTCGCGCAGCCGGCTCGCCCAATGGATACGCGATCGGCGCGTCGAACTCGACGGCCGGGCGGCGCTCCCCAAAACGAAAGTCTGGGGCGGCGAAAAAGTATCGGTCCAACCGGTGGCCGATCCCGCGACCACTGCGGCGGCGGCCGAAGCGATTGCACTCGCTGTCGTTTACGAAGACGACACCGTGCTCGTGATCGCCAAACCCGCAGGACTTGTCGTGCATCCGGGCCGCGGCAACTGGAGCGGCACGCTGCTCAATGCGCTGCTCGCCCACGCGCCGCAGCTTGCGACGCTGTCGCGCGCCGGTATCGTACATCGGCTCGACAAGGAGACGAGCGGCCTGCTGGTCGTGGCGAAGACGCTCGAAGCGCAAACGAGCCTCGTGCGCCAGTTGCAGGCGCGCACCGTCAAGCGTGAATATCTCGCGCTCGTGCACGGACGCGTGGCGCGCGACGGCAAGGTCGAAGCGCCGATCGGCCGCCATCCGGTGCAGCGCACGCGCATGGCGGTGGCCGCGCGCGGCCGCCCTTCCATCACCCACTACGAAGTGCTGCGCCATTTCGCGCATGCGACGTTATTGCGCTGCCGGCTCGAAACCGGCCGCACCCACCAGATCCGCGTGCACATGCAGTCGCTCGGCCACCCGCTGGTCGGCGACCCCGTGTACGGAAAAAAACGCAGCGCCGATCCGCTGCTGGCCGCGTTCCCGCGCCAGGCGCTGCACGCCGAGCGCCTCGAATTCATTCATCCGGCGTTTCTTGAAGCAGTGTCGTGGCAGGCACCGCTGCCCGCCGACATGCGTGCGCTGATCGCAGGCCTGGAAGCTCGGGCCGCCGCATGACCGCGCCGCATGACTGGATAGCACCCGACTGGCCGGCGCTGCCGCGCGTGCGCAGCCTCATTACGACACGCAACGGCGGCATCAGCGCCGGCGCGCATGCCAGTTTCAATCTCGGACTGCGCGCCGGCGACGATCCGCTCGCGGTCGCGGCAAACCGGGCTTTATTGCGCGAGCATCTGCCGCAAGACCCGGTGTGGCTCAAGCAAGTGCACGGCGCGCGCGTTGTGCGCGCTGACGACGTCGTCGAACCGCCCGATGCCGATGCCGCCTACACGCGGCAGCCAGAAACGGTGTGCGCGGTAATGATCGCCGATTGCATGCCGGTTTTGTTATGCGACGCGCGAGCGAGCGTCGTGGGAGTCGCGCACGCCGGCTGGCGCGGCTTGAGTTCGGGGGTCATCGAAAATACGATCGCAGCGATGGGTGTTGCCGCGCACGACCTGCTCGCGTTCCTGGGTCCGGCAATCGGCCCCGCCGCGTTCGAAGTCGGCTGCGACGTGCGCGACGCGTTTGTCGATACGGATCCCGGCGCGAATGAAGCATTCAAACCGCATCGCGAAGGAAAGTGGCTGGCCGACTTGTTCCTGCTTGCGCGCCGGCGCCTCGCGCGCAGCGGCGTGCAACGCATGTACGGCGGCGGGCTGTGCACGGTCCGCGACCCCGCGCGCTTCTATTCGTACCGGCGCGACAAAACCACCGGCCGCATGGCAGCGCTGATCTGGCTCGCCGACGCTGAATAAAAAGCGGCATCCCGCGGCGCGTCGTTTATAATGCGCGCCTTTCCCTCGCATCACTATCATGTCAGTGCTCGCATGGATCATCGCCACCAGTTTCGCCGGCGGCGTATTGAGTGTCGCCGCGGCGGCGGCGTTCGCGCTGAGAGCGCGCGATGCGCACGTGCCGGTCCTGATCAGCTATGCGGTCGGCGCCCTGCTCGGCGCGGTTTTTCTCGACATCCTGCCGCACGCGTTCGAAATGTCCGGCAATCCCGCACAAACCGCCGCCACCATCCTCGCCGGCATCCTGCTTTTTTTCGTGCTCGAAAAGCTCGTGCTGTGGCGGCACTGCCACCAAGACCATTGCGAAGCGCACGAGGCCCAGCCAGTGCAGCACGATCACGGCCGCAGCGGCATGATGGTCATGGTCGGCGATACCTTTCACAACTTCGTCGACGGCATCTTGATCGCGGCGTCATTTCTCGCCGACATCAAGCTGGGCCTCGTGACCGCGATCGCGATCGTCGCGCACGAAATCCCGCAGGAGGTCGGCGATTTCCTGGTGTTGTTGCATTCCGGTTACAGCAAACGCGCGGCACTCGCATTCAATGCGGCGTCGAGCCTGGCCATGCTGGTCGGCGGCGTGCTCGCATATTTCGCGCTGCAAAGCCTGCAGCAATCGATACCCACGCTGCTGGCGCTCGCGGCGGCAAGCATGCTGTACGTCGCCGTTGCCGACCTGATTCCGGGATTGCACCGGCGGCCGGAAATTCATGCATCGATGCAGCAGGTCTTGTTGATCTGCACCGGCATCGGCACCATCTGGGGCGTCGGCGAGTTGCTGCATTGACGGCAATCGCGCGCTGCAACGCGGCGCGCGATGCTTGACACACCGCATAGCGCCACGCAGAATCACTTCATCCCCGCACGCGGCCCGACATGGAACAAGCAGGCAACTCCCCGAACAACCCGCCGCCCGATTCAGCGCACGCATTGTTCGATGGACTCTCCGCTGCGAGCCGTCATTTCATCGAAAGCATCATCGGCTCGCTGTCGCCGGCCAATCGCGCCGACAGTTCCGAAATCCTGCGTGCGCTGACCGCCAGCCTGCAGGCGGACACCGAGCGCTGCGCCGAAATGCAACAGCGCTATTACCGCCAGCACCTCGAACTGTGGATGAATCTCGCGCGCGCCGGCGACGGCGCCGCTGCGCCGGCCGCCCCTGTGGCAGCGCCCGACAAAGGCGACCGCCGCTTCCACGCGCCCGAATGGCAGACGCTGCCCTATTTCGATTACCTGAAGCAGGCGTATCTGATCAATTCTCGCTGGCTCACCGACCTCGTCGAAACCGCGCAGCTCGCGCCGCCCGCAAAAAACAAACTGCGGTTTTTCACGCGCCAGCTGATCGACGCCGCGGCACCCGCCAATTTCGCTCCGACCAATCCCGAAGTGATCAAGCTGGCGGCCGCGACCAAAGGCGAGAGCCTCGCGCGCGGGCTCGAGCACCTGAGCGCGGATGCGAAAAAAGGCCGCATCTCGATGACCGACGAGTCGGCGTTCGAAATCGGCCGCAACATTGCGCTGACGCCCGGCACGGTCGTTTACGAAAACGAATTGATGCAGCTCATTCAGTACGCGCCGGCCACGGACACGGTCTACGCGCGCCCGCTGGTGATGGTTCCGCCGTGCATCAACAAGTACTACATCCTCGATTTGCAGCCCCACAATTCCTTTGCCGGCTACGCCGTCGCGCAGGGCCACACGGTGTTCATGGTGTCGTGGCGCAATGTGCCCGCGGACATGGGTCATCTGACATGGGACCAGTACGTGCAGGACGGCGTCATCAAGGCGCTCGACGTCGCGCGCGATATCTGCGGCGTCGCGCAGGTCAACGTGCTGGGATTTTGCGTCGGCGGCACGCTGGTCGGCGCAGCACTCGCCGTGCTCGCGGCGCAGGGCAATCCGGCTGCGGCAAGCGTCACGCTGCTCGCGACCATGCTCGACTTCAGCGACCCCGGGGAACTCTCGGTATTCGTCGACGAGGCCTACGTCCATCAGCGCGAGCAGGACTTCGCGCAAGGCGGCGTTCTGCGCGGCAAGGAACTATCGCTGACTTTTTCCAGCCTGCGCGCCAACGACCTCATCTGGAGCTACGTCGTCAACAATTATCTTAAAGGCGGCAAACCCGACGCTTTCGATCTTCTGTACTGGAACAGCGACAGCACCAATCTGCCGGGTGCGATGTTCGTTTATTACATACGCAATACGTATCTCGAAAACAATTTGCGCAGTCCAGGCAAGCTCACGATGTGCGGCGAACGCGTCGATTTGTCGAGCGTCGAGCTGCCGACCTACATCTTAGCGACGCGCGAAGACCATATCGTGCCGTGGAAAACGGCTTACCAAAGCACGCAGCTGCTCGGCGGCGACATCAAGTTCGTGCTCGCGGGCAGCGGCCACATCGCGGGCGTGGTTAATCCGCCGGCCAAGAAGCGCCGCAATCACTGGACCAATGCCGGGTTACCGGCGACTGCGGAGGACTGGTTCGCCGGCGCTACGTCGCTCGCGGGCAGCTGGTGGCCGGATTGGATAAACTGGCTGGCAGCATATGGCGGTGCGAAAATTCCGCCGCCGGCCGCCCAGGGCAATGAAAATTATCCGCCGCTTGAACCGGCGCCGGGGCGCTACGTGCGGGAGCGCTGCGACTAGAGTCTGTGTTAAATCAAATCCGGCCGCCGCGACTTCGTGATAGGCTGGTCCAAACACTCGGTTTTCAATAATGGAGGAGCATGTCATGGCACAACGAGTAGCGGTCGTCACCGGCGGCATGGGCGGCCTGGGCGAGGCGATCTGCATCAAGCTTCACAAAATGGGTTTTGCCGTCGTCACGACGTATTCTCCCGGCAACAAGAAATCCGCCGACTGGCTCGCGGAAATGAAAAAGGAGGGCTATACATTTCATGCCGTGCCCGCCGACGTCGCCGACTTCGATTCATGCGCCCAGGCGGTCAAGCAGGTGGAAACGGACGTCGGCCCGATCGACGTGCTGGTCAACAATGCCGGCATCACGCGCGATATGACTTTCAAGAAAATGGGCAAGGTCGACTGGGACGCCGTAATGCGCACCAACCTCGACAGCGTGTTCAACATGACCAAAGCGGTGCTTGACGACATGGTCGACCGCGGCTGGGGCCGCGTGATCAATGTCTCATCGATCAACGGGCAGAAAGGCGCGTTCGGCCAGACCAACTATTCCGCGGCCAAAGCGGGCATGCACGGGTTCACCAAGGCGCTGGCGCTCGAAGTGGCGAAAAAGGGCGTCACCGTCAACACCATCTCGCCCGGCTATATCGGAACCAAAATGGTCCTGGCTATCCCGAAGGAAGTGCTCGATTCCAAGATCATTCCGCAGATTCCCGTTGGCCGGCTCGGCAAGCCCGAGGAAATCGCAGGCCTGGTCGCCTATCTGTGCTCCGACGAGGCGGCGTTCGTTACCGGCGCCAATATCGCGATCAACGGCGGTCAGCACATGCAATAGTCCAGCGACTGCCGGGTGCGCAGCCGCACGCCGGCGGCCTTGCGCCGCGCTATAATGAAGCGTTGCAATATTGCATCAAGACAGGGACAGTTGCCGCGCCGAATGGCGGAGACGCCGCACCCGATTGCTGCAGGAACCGATGATACTTGTATGATTCTCGATATGACGCCGATACCGCAGGGCACACCAGGGGCCGGACATGAGTGAAGCCGTCAGAATAATCAAAAAATATCCAAACCGCCGGCTCTACGACACCACGACCAGCATTTATATTACGCTGGCGGACGTCAAAAAACTGGTCCTCGACGACGTCGACTTCAAAGTCGAAGACGCCAAGACCAAGGAAGACCTCACGCGCAGCATCCTGCTGCAGATCATCCTCGAAGAAGAAGGCGGCGAGGGCGTGCCGATGTTTTCAAGCGACGTGTTGTCCAAGATCATCCGCTTCTACGGCAACGGCATGCAGGGGATGATGGGCAACTATCTCGAAAAGAACATCCACACGTTCATCGAAATCCAGAAGAAGCTGCAGGCGCAGTCGAGTGCGATTTACGGGGGCACTGCGACGCCCAATGCGGAAGCCTGGAGCGAATTTCTGAAAATGCAGGGACCGGCGATCCAAGGCCTGATGGG
>CAZEAX010000083.1:0-13440 GCA_964510405.1 uncultured Streptomyces sp.
AGCAGCTATCTGCCGAACCTTTGTTAATTGCGAGCGGGCGGAACTACACGAATTTCGTCCCTCAAGCAGACGGCTCTCGCCTTTTTTCCGTGTTGGGTATTAACGGCAAAACGATTTCGGAAACTCGCTACTATTTTCTCTATCTGGTCTTGTTCACCGATAACTCTCAACCGAGTCGCGAGATGCCAGTGTACTCCCTTAACTGGGCTCCATTGGTGGTGGCGCTCGTCGATGGCTAACCTCTCCGTGCAAGGAGTCTGCCGCGGTAAATCGCGCCAGGGCCCTGAATTCAACCGTTAGTTTTCAAAATGACAACAATGCGAATGCTGGCAATTCTATTTTGCTTTGCGACGATGGTTTCCGATGGCGCGATCGGACAGACATTTCGTCCCAATTCAATCGAGTCACGAATGGTTACGGCACTGGCGTCCCGCGGCATCTTGACCGGGGAAACAACGAAGGATTCGTGGCCAAAGGAGTTTCCCTTGAAACTCGTGCGAAACATACGCAATGTTGAGGTTTATCGCTCTAGTTGCGAGTACGGATCTGGCGCAGACAAAACGGTTTTATATGCAAAGTGCACGTACCCCGCATTCGACAAAAACTCTGGCAAGCTTGAGTACGTCGAACTCGCCGCAGGTACTAACATCAAGGTCCAGTGGCAGTCCGACGGCAGTTTCGTTCCCGCAGGGCCACAGTTCAGTTCTCCGCAAGCAATTTACAACGTAAATTGTGACATTTGCCATAGAGTCGGCATTGCAAATGCCCCCCGACTGAACGACAAGGGAGCCTGGGTTAGCCGATTGGCGAAAGGCCGCGAGGCGCTCATACAATCAGTAGGAGGGGGAATTGGTGCTATGCCCCCGATTCCCCTGTCGGTCTCAAACGAGGAAATCGGCGCCGTCGTGGATTACATGATGTCAATAGTTCAGTAAGCCGTTACCGTGACTCTCGACTTTATCCAAACGCCAAACCCTAGGTCGAGCCGGCGCGCAAAGACTGCGCGCGTCTCACCATTACGTTAGTCGACTCGCTGTCAAAAAATGAAAAAACTCAATATCGCCATCCTCGGCACCGGCGGCATCGCCTCCGGAGGCCACGCTCCGGCACTGCTGCAGTCAAAGCACGCGCAGTTGTGGAGCGTTCTAAGCCGCGATTTGGATAGAGCAAAACAATTCGCCAGGGAGTTCAAGGCGCAAGCGAGTTCCCCCGCACATACCTCGCTGGAGTCACTGCTGGGGGATCCGGCGCTCGATGCGGTCATCATAGCCACGCCGGACAAGCTGCACGCCGAACAGGCGGTCGCCGCCGCGAACGCGGGCAAGCACGTGCTGCTCGAAAAACCGCTGGCGACGGACGCCGGCGGCATTGCGCGGATTGTGGAAACGTGCGCGCGGACGCAGATCACGCTTGCGCTGTGTTACCGGCTGCGCTGGCATGCGGGACATCGTCTGGTCGTGGATGCGGTGCGCGCCGGCAGGTTCGGCGACATCCATCACGTGCGCAGCCTGTGGACTTCGCGGCAAGCCGACGCCAGCAACTGGCGCGCGTCGCCTGAAGTGGGTCGCTGGTGGGCCCTGGGCGCCAACGGCACTCATCTGGTCGATCTCAGCCGCTGGATATTGAAACCGGCGCAGGGCGAAATGACGCGCATAAAAAGCGTGATCGCCCGCGAGCACTGGGGCGGCGAACACGACGAAACCGCCGTGGCGGCATTCAAGTTCGAAGGCGGCGCAACGGCCGAAATCTGCACGTCGGTTCTTTTCGACGCTCCCAGCCGCCTCGAAATCTACGGCTCGAAAGGCTGGGCGATTTGCGAAGGCACCTTCAGCCGGGAGGGCGCCGGGCGCATCTGGACCAATGAAGGCGAGATGAAATTTCCAATCGTCAATCCCTTCGCCGGCTTGATCGACGACTTTGTCCAGGCCATTCTGGAACGCAGAAGGCCGGAAGTCGACGCGGCCGAAGGCGCACGCAACGCGCAGATCCTGCTGGAACTCGTTGAAGCAGGCTGATTCAAGCAGCCCGATACAATAGCGCACGAGTAAAAGACGTTGCCCCTCACCCCAACCCTCTCCCCACTGCCGCGGGGCGAGGGAGTATTTTTGACACCCTTGCTAAATCACGCCCCGCATGTCCGCGACCTTCTCGATCGCGCCGAAATCCGCGAAGACCTTCTCCGCGCGCGCGCCGAGCACGCCCTTGGTGATGGTCGTGAACTTCTCGCGCAGCTGGTCGTTGTTCAAAGGCTGCTGCGGCATGCCGGGGAAGTGCGGCAGGTCCAGCGTGAATTCGCGGCCGTCTTTCAACTTGACGGTGACGCGGCTTGCGAGCGGGTTGTTCTTGACCGGGTCCTTGCGCACCTCGACTTTGACGTTGCGGCACAGCGCGCGGATTTTCGGATCGTTGCGAGACGTTTCCGAAAACGAATCCGGGTCGCGCGGATTGCGGTAGAACGACAGCGCCACGTTGAACGGCGTGCTGTATTGCGCCATCGTCATGTCGTTCGGCTCGAGGATATTGTGGTGGCTGAACATCTTCTCGCTGCCTTCGATTTTGATCGAGGCAATGTCGTCGCCGTTGATCTTGTGCTTCTCTTTCAATTCGAGCGCCGCGGTCACCGGCACATGCGAAGTGACATGGCAGGAATAGCGTTTCAGCGTCAGCGTGAGCAGCTTCCAGGCTTCGCCCAATCCCGCCGTCAGCCGCGCCGGATCGCCCTCGTGGCAGAACACGTGCATATAGCCGAACTTGCCTTCGAGCACCGTCGCGGGTCCCGTAAAGCCGTTCTTCGCGAGCGTCGCCGCCAGCACGCCGGATTCCGCGGCGCGCCCGAGATGCAGGCGCTTCACGTCGCCGCCGCCCGACTTCGAAAATTCGAGCAGGCCGCAGCCGAGCGAGCCCGCGATGCCCAGCGCCATCGTCATCTGTTCCGTGGTGAGCTTCAGCAAGCGTCCCGCGGTGACCGCGCCGCCGAACGCGCCCGTCACGCCCGGCGCATGAAAGCCGATATGCTCGGTCGATTGCTTCGACGCGTCGCCGATGCGGTGCATCACTTCTCCCCCCGCGACGACGGCGGTCAGGAATTCTTTGCCGCTCGAACCCTCCTGCTGCGCGATCGCGAGCCCAGGCGCGGTCAGCGATGCGCCGGGATGCACGCCCGCGCTCGGCTGCACGAGGCAATCCATCTCGAACGCGTGCGCCAGCGCGCCGTTGGCCAGCGCCGCCAGCGGCGCATGCACTTTTTTCCCGGCGCCCAGGATCGTGCTGCGCCCGCCGTTGCCGTACTGTTCGGCATAGCCGATGACGATTTTGCTCCACGGCAATGTGGATCCGTAAGTGCAAGCCCCGATCGTATCGATCACGCACGCTTTCGCGCGCTCGATGACGTCGCCCGGAATGCGGTCGTATTGAAGTCGGGTTGCGAATTCGGCCAGGGTTTGCGCTGCGGTAGTCATTTTGAAAATGCACCTTTAGAAATTAAAAATCAAACTGGAAGCGGTCTCAAAAACAAGCTGGAGCCGCAGATAAACGCAGATGAACGCGGATAAGCAAAGGACTTAACGTCGACCGGAGGATCGGTCGCGGATATTTACCCGCATTTATCCGGGATTGGCTGTTTGTTCGCGCCTTTTAGTTGTTTTATCTGCGTTCATCTGCGCGTATCTGCGGCTGATTATCGTTCTTGCATTATTGAAATGGATTTTAGCATCGGAAATCCAGGGCGGCCTATTTGCCGCACAGCTCCGCGGCGCGTTGCTTCGCGTACATCAGGGCGTTGAAGCCCAGGTTGCCCAGCGTCTTGTCCTCGCTGCGGAATATGCACGGCAGCTCGCCGTAGGCCTGAAATTTCTCGAACAGGTCCGCGCCCGCCATGCCGTCGGTGTGCTCGCGCAACAACGCGCTGTCGATCGTGCGCTTCGATGCCGCGATCGCCGCTTCGAGCGTATCGAAATCGCCGACGTGCCGCAACGCCTTTTCGGCGCTGTCCGCCTTGCTGTAAGCCTCGACGTAATAGCTCATGTCCGCCTCCTCTCCAAAATTCCGAGGTTAGTGCGCCCACGCCGCGAAATCGAGGACAAAAGTCGCTACGCGGGCACTTCGAGTTCGACCAGCGGCCCGTACTGCTGGCCGCCGTAGACGTCGGAATCGTCGGTGTCGCCCGAGATCGTCGGCCGCGGGATCGTGATCTTGATCGCGCTGGCCGCGTCGTAGTTGATGATCGCCACCGCGTCGGGCGTCAACTGGTAGGTTTTGGCGAACCACGCCGCGTTGATGGTTTTCGCGTCGCGCACTTTTTCGTAGGTCGCGTGGTCCTTGAATATCACGTCGAACGTGAGCTCGAACGCGCCCGCGTTTTTGCTGCGTATCAGTTTCGTGACCTGCCATAACTTGAGCATACTCATACCTTCTCGTAATAAATCTTGAACATCTCGAGCGGCGTTGCGGGCTCGACCACGTGGTTCAGGTTGAAGCGGTAGCTCGCGCCGCGCGTGATTTCCGCCGGCGAATAGGGAAATGCGATCGACGTGATGAGCCCGGTCCATTCCGGCACCGGGTAATGCACCGCCATGTGCCCGACGGACTTCATGATGGAGGTCGCGAGTTCCTGCGTCTCGGCCGTGGTCTGGAACAAGAGCCCCACTTCGTGCCCGATTTTGGTTTCGCTTTCGAGCCGCCCCATCGTCGCATTCTTGCCGAACACGCGCACCTGGAATTCGTATTTCGCTTCAATGCCGGCGCCGAACACCGCGATCAGGCGGTCCTTGATGGCCTTGGTCATCCCCGCGAGCCAGGTATCGAGCTGGCGCAGGATGATGGGATCCCGCACGCTGCCGATGATGATGCTCTGGTAGCCGGCGAGTTCCGCGCCCTCGAGCTTGATCGTGTAGCGCTCCGACGTCTTGAACGTGCTGCCGGACACTCTGACCGCGCGGTCGGAAACGGCCTCGTATTTGGCGGCAAACGTATTCAGCACGCCCGACGGCTCGACCAGTTCGTACGGCGTGGAGTTTTCGTAGAGATTGTGCGAGGCCACACTCACCGGGTCGCAGCGGTAATCCGGGTTCGGCGGCTCGATGATGAAATGATCGTCGGTCAGGGTGACGAACATGCAGTCGGGGTACTTGCGCTGCACGACGCACGCCGCGCCGCACTCGAGGATTTTCGCCGCATGCCACACGGTGGCCGGATTGAAACCCTTCATTACGGGCATCGCGGAATAAATGGAGGTATCGCTCGAACGCCCGGCGATGATGACTTCCGCGCCGTTCTGCAGCGCCTCGATGTAAGGCTCGATACCGCACATGCCGACGATGTGCTCGCTGCGGTCGATCACGGCTTCGCTGATTTCCGGCGCGTTCGCGAGCGGCGCGATCTTGCCTTCGTGCAACTTTTTCTTGAGATAAGCCTTGTCCTGCTCGGAGTGGATCTCCGCCAGCTTGAAACTCAATTTGTCCTCGCGCGCGATGTCGCGCACGATGCCGACGAGCCGCGCGAGCTGGTCGTCGTTGCCGGCGGTGCACGCGGTGCCGACGATCACCGGGATTTTCGCCGCGCGGCCGGCCAGCAGCATCAGCCGCAGATCGCGCTTGTTGGCCGAATCGGAGAAGTTGGTATCGCTCGAGCCGAGATAATACGGCCCCGGATCGGTCGAGCCCGAATCGGCGCCGATAAAGTCGGGCTTCAGCGTCATCGCGCGCTTCAGCGTTTCCTCGCGGAACCCCGAACCGAGCATGCCGGTGGCCGACAAAATACGAATCTCTTTCATTTCAATTCCTCAACGATGATTTCCTGCGGCGCGCGCCGCGATGAACGGCGCGCAGCGTCCGTTCCATCGCAGCGGCGCGGGCCGGCGCTACGCGTCCGTTCCCGCCCCTATTTTTCTTCCATCACCCAGACCCCGTCCCACTCGCCCTGCGGCGGGTTGAGCTTCAACTTTTCGCAGCGTTCGATGTAGATCTCCGACAGCTTGTCGTGCGGGTTCAGCGAGAGCGCCGCGCGAAACGCAGCTATCGCCGCGTCCCACTTGCCGCCGCGGTATTTGGCCACGCCGTCCTTGAACTGGTTCACGACGTCCATCAGGTTCGGGAACGATTCGTCGTCGTGATAATCGAGCACCTCATAGGCTGCGACCGGCTTGGTCTTGCCTTTCACCACGACGAGGTCGATCTCCCGCGTGCGGTAGGTGCCGCGCAGTTTCTTGTACGTGAACTCGCTGATCAGGATGCGCGCCGCATACTGCTTGCACGCGGACTCCAGCCGCGCCGCGAGGTTCACGCCGTCGCCGATGATCGTGTAATTCGTACGCTTGACCGCGCCGATTTCGCCGGCCACAACGACGTCGGTATTCAATCCGATGCCGATGTTGACCGGCTTCTTGCCCTCGGCTGCGCGCCTCACGTTCCACTGCGCGAGGCTGCGTATCATGGCGATGGCGGTGCGCACCGCACGGTCCTCGTCGTCATCGTGCCGCACCGGGGTGCCGAACGCCGCCATGATCGCATCGCCGATGAACTTGTCGAGCATCCCGCCTTCCTTCTGGATGCAGTCGACCATGAGCTCGAAATACTCGTTCAACATGCTGACGGTCGCGTGCGGACCAAGCTCCTCGGTCAGCGTGGTGAAGCCGCGGATATCCGAGAACAACACCGTCGCTGTCATGCTCTTGCCGCCGAGCACGTCGTCGCCAGCGGCGATCAGCTGATCGGCGATCAACGGGTCCATGTTGCGCGCCAGCGTCGCCTTCATGCGCTTTTCGCTCGAGATGTCCTCGAACATGATCATCGAGCCCAGCCGTTTCTGCTCGACGCTGATCAGCGGCATCACGGTCACGTTGACCGAGCGCCGTCCGCCCGCGAGCTCCATCTCCGCGTCCATCGTCAGCTCGAGCTGCTGGGTTTCTCCGACCTTTTTCAGCTTGTCGAGCACCCATGCATTGGCGTCGCCGAAAAATTCCTTCGCCGGCTGGTTGATGATGGCGGGTGCGGCGACATGCAGAATGCGCAGGCCCGCCGCATTGCAGGTCACGATTTTTTCCGCCTCATCCAGCGTCAACACGCCGCTCGACATCGATTCGAGCATGCTCTCGTTGTAGTTCTTCATGTTCTGGACATCGGCGAACAGTTTCGCGTTCTCGAGCGCGATCGAAATCTGCGCGGTAAACGCCTTCAAGCGCGACTCGTCCTCGTTGGTGAACGGGCCGCCGCGCTTGTTCAGCACCTGGGTGACGCCGATGATGCGGCCGCGCTGGTTGACGATGGGCACGCACAGGATGGAGCGCGTGAAATAGCCGGTCTTCTTGTCGAACGCCGGGTTGAAGCGCAGATCGGCGTACGCGTAAGGGATGTTGATGGTCTTGCCGCTCGTGAACACGGCGCCTGCGATGCCCACGTGGTTGGGCAGCCGGATCTGCATCGCCTCCAGCCCCTGCCCTACTTCCGACCACAATTGATTGGTCTTCTCGTCGTTCAGGAACAGGGTCGAACGCTCGGCGTTGAGCATCCGCGTCGCCTCGCCCATGACCTTCTGCAGCAGCGAGCCGATCTTGATGTCGGACGTCACCTCCGACACGATGTCGATGAATTCGAGCTCCTGCTTGCGGATCGCCTTCATGCGCTCGATGAACTGCGCGCTTTGCAGCGCCAGCGTGCCCTGCGTCGTCATCGCGACGAGCAGCTTCAGATCGCTTTTGCTGAACGGTCCCTTCTGCTTGTTCAACACCTGCGCGACGCCGATGACGTCGCCTTTCGCGGTTTTGATCGGCACGCACAGGATGCTGCGCGTGATGAAACCGGTCTGCTCGTCGATCGTGCGGTTGAAGCGCGCGTCGGCGTAGGCGTCGTCGATGATCACCCCTTCGCCCGAGGTGAACACGTGCCCGGCGATGCCGCTGTTGTTGAGGAGCCGGATTTCGCGGTGAAAATTGCCCTGCGCGACGCGCGAGTAGAGCTCGTTCGTCTCCGCATCGTTCAGAAACAGCGTGCCGCGCTCGGCGTTCAATTCCTTGGTCGTGACTTCGACGAGACCGGTCAACACCTCGTCGAGCGAATCCATACCCGACATTTTTTGCGAAATGCTGAGCAGGAGCTCGGCAAAACGCAGGCGGCGGTCGCGGCTCGCGTTCGAACCGGCGCTCGCCGGCGTCGCTTTTTTTTCCGCGGCGAGCAGTTTTTTCCGCGCGTCGGCGGCTATCGCCGGCATGGCCGCCTTCTGGCCGCCGCCGTTGGAAGGATGTTTCGATGCCGCCGGCTTGGCCATGTCAGCTTCCCGCGCGTCCGGCTTCGAGCTTGTCGCGCAAGGTCGACACTGTCGCCTTCAACTGCTGGATCTCGTCGTGCGCGGCGCGCACCGCGGCCTGCACGCTGCGCTCCTTGTCCTGGCGCTCGCTCTCCAGCGCGTCGCGCAACGCGGTGGCCGCGGAGCGCAGCTGGACGATCTCGTGGTTCGCCGTCACCACCGCATCCTGCACGGCCTTGTCGCGGTCGATGCGCGCCTGCTCGAGCGCTTCGCGCAAGGCCGCCGCCGTGGACTTCAACTGCGCGATCTCGGTGCTGCCCGCCGCGACCGCTTCCTGCACGGACCTTTTCTTGTCGACCAATTCCTGTTCGAGCGCGTTGCGCAGTGCGGTCACCGTGTTCTTCAAGTCGCGGATCTCCGTCAGCCAGGCGTGGATTTCGTCCTGGGTTACGGTGGCGGGTTGCGGAGTATCCATGGTTTATTTTAGCGGGGCGGCCCTGGACGTCGATACTAGCAGAAAATATAGGCGCCGCAGGTTGCGGCCGCCGACCCGCCTAATCGACTTTGGCGCCGGAATCCTTGACGACCCGGGTCCACTTCGCAAGTTCGGCCTTGATGAAGTCGGCGAACTGCTCGGGCGAGTTTTCCGCGGCGGCTTCGTAGCCTGCGCTTTTCAGACGCTGCACGATGTCGGGTTGCTTCAGGGCGCGCATTGCTTCTGCGTTGATCTTCGCCACGATCGCGCGCGGCGTGCCGGCCGGCGCGACAAATCCGTTCCAGCCTCTGACGTCGAATCCGGCCAGGCCCAATTCGTTCAACGTGGGCAGGTCTGGCGCCAACGGCGAAGTCTGCAGGCTCGTGATGCCCAGCGCGCGGACCTTGCCGGCCTGAACCTGCGGCAAGGCCGCAGACACGATCGCGAACGCCATCTGCACCTGCCCGCCGACGAGATCGATCATCGCCTGCCCCGCGCCCTTGTACGGCACGTGCACGATGTTGATGCCCGCCGCCGCCCTGAACATTTCGCCGGCGAGATGCGGCGGCGTGCCGTTGCCCGACGACGCGAAGTTGATCTGGCCGGGACGCTTTTTCGCGAGCGCGATCAGTTCCGCCATAGATTTGACCGGCAGCGACGGATGAACCATCAGGATGAAAGGCGCCGACGCGGCCAGCGCGACCGCCGAAAAATCCTTGATGACGTCGGTGGTGCCGATCTGCAGCGCGGCGTTGATCGGATACGAAGCGCTCGACAGCAGCAGCGTGTAACCGTCGGGCGCGGCTTTCGCCACCGCTTCGGCCGCAATTGCGCCGCCGGCCGCGGGCCGCGGATCGATGACGACCTGCTGGCCCCACGCTTCGGTGAACTTCTGCCCCATGATGCGCGCGACGATGTCCGGTCCCGGCCCGACGATCACGCGGATCGGCTTCGTCGGAAATTCCTGCGCGAAGACATTGGCGCCCACGCACATCGATACCACCACGATCCAGCGCAAATCGAATCTCATGGCGCCCCCCCTGAAAACCGATTTCAGCCGCAGATAAACGCAGATAAACGCGGATACTTCGTAAAACGAATCAACCAAAAAGCTCAACCGTTTTTGACTTTGGCTTTTTTGCTCTATCAGCGTTTATCTGCGTTTATCTGCGGCCGGCAAAAGGTTGCCTGAATTACCAGCGTTTGAATCCCCGCCGCCCGGTATTCTGCGCGCGATAGACGCAACCGTCGCTGCTCGTCACGTACATGCTGTCGAGTCCCGAGTCGCCGAACGCGCAGCGCATCGGCGCTCCGCCGGGCAGGCGGTGCGCTTCGAGCACCGCGCCGTCGGGCGCAAACACGTACAGCAGCGGGCCCGGCCCGGCGTCGCGCGCGCCGCCGCACGCAACGATGTTGCCGTCGCTGTCGATGCACAGGCCTTCGATGCCGCGATGTTCGCCTCTATGGTCCGCGCCGAACGCATGCAACACGGTGTACGGTCCGACCGAACCGTCGTCACGCACCGGGTACGCGCGCAATTCGCGCGGGCCCTTGCGCCCGGGTTCGCCCTCCGCGACGTACAGCGTTTTTTCGTCGGGCGACAAAGCCACCGCGCGCGGCGCCGCGGTATCGTAAGTCACGCGCCTGATCTTCCACGCGTGGCGTTCGTCGAGTTCGAGCCGCAGCACCGACGCATGATCGAGCGGCGGGAAAATCTGCGGCCCGAAGGCGATCACGCGGCTGAACGGATCGGAAAACCACACGCGTCCGGCGCGGTCGATCGCGAGATCCGACGGATGATTGTGGATCGCGCCGTCGAGCCGCGTCGCCGTCACTGCCGCGGTGCCGTCAGGCAAAAACTGGATTACGCGGCGGCCGCCGTCCTGGCATCCGAACAAGCGCCCATCGGGTCCAAATTCGATGCCGTTGATGCGGTTTGCGAACTTGCGGTATTCGCCGGTCGCGTTGGTCGCCGGATCGAAAGTGCGGATAAAGCCTTCATCGACGGTCGAGAACAACATGCGCGCGCCATCCCACGCGAGCCCGCCCACGGCGCCGGTATAAGGTCCTGCAATACGTTCGAAATTCCAGTTCATTGCCGTTCCCTTACCACACCGCGACGCCGGGAATTTTCACCCGCGTGCGATAGACCGATTTGAACGTAGTGACATACAGCGACTTCCAGTCGTCGTCGCCGAACGCCATGTTCGTGCAATGTCCGGCAATTTTCAGCCGGCCTAACAGCCTGCCGTCCGGTGCGATCACGTGCACCCCGCCCGGCCCCGTGCAATAGACGTTGCCTTCGACGTCGACTTTCATGCCGTCGGCGACGCCATCCTCGGTGCCGGTCATCTTGTGAAATATGCGGCCGGGCCCCACGCTGCCGTCGGCATTCACGTCGAATGCGCGGATCAGCGCGAGCCGCGTATCGTTCACGTAAAGAATTTTTTCGTCGGGCGAGAACGCGAGTCCGTTCGGATAAGTGCAGTCGGCGATCACCAGCTGTACTTCCTTGCCGTCGGGCGTCAATCTGAATACGCCCATCATATCGAGATAACGCTGCACGTCCTGCGCAACCATGCCCGGAATCACGAGCCCGCCCGCCGAGTCGGTCCAGTAAGTCGAGCCGTCGGAACGCACGACGATGTCGTTGGGGCTGTTGAATTTCTTGCCGTCGTATTTCGACGCGATCGTCGTGATGCTGCCGTCGTGCTCGAAGCGGAAAATCGTGCGCGTGCACCAGCCCGCGACAGTGAGCCTGCCTTCCTTGTCGAACGTCATGCCGTTGGCGTGACCCGACGGACGCAGCACGACTTCGCGGCCGACACCCGGCTTCCACTTCCAGATCGTGTTGCCGATGATGTCGACCCAGTACAGCTGGCCCGTGCGCCTGTCCCACACCGGACCTTCGCCGAACGTCAGTCCCTGCGCGACGCAGTCGAGCGGCGGGTCGCGGTCGACAATGCGCTCAAAGCCCGGCGCGATCAGGTCAGTGTCCACCCGCACCTCCCGGCGCCCAGGCTTTTTCCGCCAGCGCATTTTCGTCGGTGACGACGTCGATGACGACCGGACGGTTCATCGCGAACGCGCGCGGCAGCAATTCTTTTAGTTGCCCCGGCTGGTCGACGCGGAAACCCGCACAGCCGAGCGCTTCACCGAGCTTCGCGAAATCGACCGACTTCTGGAAGCGCCAGATTTCGCCCGAGCGCTCGGCCGGTTTTCCCTTATACGCGGCGTTTACCAGCGGAATCTCCTGGTTGAGCGAGCTGTTGTTGTTGACCACGACGACGAGGTTGATGCCGTAGCGCGCCGCCGTTTCCAGTTCGGCGAGATGGTAGTAAGCGCCGCCGTCGCCGGTGAAGCACACCACCGCGCGATCGGGCAGCGCGCACTTGACGCCGATCGCGCCGGGCAACCCCCAGCCGAGAGAACCCGCGCAGCGCACGAAGCCCTGGCGCGAGTTCGTGAATTCGATCATCTGCCCGGTCCACATGCCGGAGTGTCCGGTGTCGGATACCACGACGCCGTCTGCCGGCAGCGCTTCCGAAATCTCGCGGCACACGCGTTCGGGCCGCATCGGCACCGCGTTCGAATTCATCAGCGGCTCAGCGACCGCGCGCCATTCGGCAACGAGTTGCTGCACACGCCCCACCCACGCTTTCGCGCCGGCGGACGGTTTGCCCGCGGCGTTGATCATGTGTCGCAACGTGACTTTCGCATCGCCGATCAGGGAAACGGCGTTCGGATAATTGCGGCCGAGCTCTTCCGCATCGATGTCGAGCTGGATCACCGGCGTGCCCGGCGCCGGCACTTTCCAGCTCACCGTGACCTGGCCGCCGGTATGGCTGCCGATGAAAAACACGAGATCGGCTTCCGCGACGGCCTTGTTCGCACACTCGCGCGAATACACGCCGACCACGCCGACGTTCAGTGGATTCTTGTCGAGCATCGCGGCTTTCGCATTCAGCGAAGTCGCCACCGGAATCTGCAGCTTCTCCGCCAGCTCGACGAGTTCCGCTTGCGCGCCCGAAGACACGACGCCGCCGCCCGCCACTATGATCGGACGCTGCGCTTTCGCGAGCAACGCCAGCGCTTCACCCACGCGCGCGGGTTCGGGTTCGGGCCGGAACGCGGGCACTTGCTTGAATTGCGCTTCGACGAGCGGCGTCAAATCCGCTTCCATGTCGCCGATGGAGCCGCCATGCAAGCCGCTCAAGCGCAGATGCGCAGGACCCGGCGCGCCGGAAGTCGCCGCGCGAAACGCCTGGCGCATGAGATCCGGCAGGCGCTTGACGTCGTCTACCTGCGCGCTGAACTTGGTCACCGCGTCGAACTGGTTGAAGTCTTCGACTTCCTGGTACGCGTGACGGTAACGCGAGCCCGGCACCGAGCCGCCGGTGATCGCCACCATCGGCGAGCACGCCATGAAACCGTCGCGCAAACCGGCGGCGAGATTGGACGCGCCGATCTGCTGCGCCATACACACGCCTGGCTTGCCGCTCGCGCGCGCGTAGCCGTCGGCCATGTACGCGGCGGCCTTTTCGCCGTGGGTCATGATCTTGTGGATTTTGAACTCGTCCATTTCGGCGAGCGCACGCATCAAAATCGTCGGCACGTAGAACACATGCGTGACGCCGTAGCCGTGCACGATCTCCGCGAACAATCGCGAGCCGGTGGTTTTTGCCATGCCGATTCCCCTCCCTCAAACGGATTGCAATACTACCAAA